>NZ_JBFUKX010000009.1:0-156885 GCF_056400605.1 Mucilaginibacter sp. P5_A4
GGTGTACACCACTACCATCGTGACCTATGTTTTGTATAAAGGATTTTGAAGGATTTAAAGTTAATCCGCCCTTTAAAAATATAGAAGCGTACCAGCGTATAGCCCAGGAATTATTTTTACCAGCTTTAAAATCCTGGATCTGTTTCCAGAAATTCATTTTGCCCTCAATCGAAAATTTAAGGATCTTTAAAGAGTCAAACTGTGCTATAAGTTTATCAATATCGGGTTCAAAGCTAGCCCAGGCACGCGCCCACGTTGCCCAGCCCCAACTGGTGGCAGCACGATAAAAAAACAATTCGGGCAGATCCTTTTCTTCCAGGTTGTACATATACGCGCCAATATGCATCACTTTTTCTTCGTTTGCGTAACGGGTTAGCGCTTCATTAAAATACTGGAGCGTGTAAGGTGATGATAGCAGGTCGTCTTCAAAAACAATCACTTTGCCATATTCATAAACCAATTGGGTAACCCCACTGATAATGGATTCGGCCAAACCCAAGTTATTATCGCGCATGACTACTTTCACCGATTTAAAGCCGGTTGTTTCTTTAGCCAATTGCCTTACTTCATCAACTTTAGCACGGTCGGCTTCAGTTTTGGCTGCATCGCAAAAAATGTACAAACGGGATTCATCTGCCAAAACGTTTTTTTGCAGATGAATAATGGTACGGCGCGTATGATTGGGCCGGTTGTATACAAACAGGGCTATTGGGGCAAGTTTTTGCATTTATTGGAAAAATCAAAATAATTCAGGTTGCTTCGCGGCCTTTTTACACAGAACGGTATAAGCGTTGGCAAATTGCTCGCTCACTTTTTTTCCCATAAGTTTTCCAAGTGCCTGTTTAACCTTAAACTCAGTAGCTATACGCAGGTTTTTCAAAAGGCTTTGGGATTTCTTTTGATTAATGTACATATTAAATTTTGTAACCTCGGGCTCTATCATCGAGGTAAGGTCCTTCTCTACTTCTAAACCCTCGGTAGCTAACAGGTAACGTAACGATGTTGGCGTGTAAACATTGATGTGGCCGTATGCCAAAAAGTGTTTAATGCGGGTATCAACACCGCTTTTATAATCACGCGGCACTTCAATAACGCATCGTTTTGCCACTCTTTTTATTTCGCGCAGCAACATCCGCTCATGCTCCACATGCTCCAACACATGCGATAGGATGATCAAATCAAAACTATCATCGGCAAAAGGCAGCTTATAACCATCAAATACCTGCGCAGCTTTCAGGTTTTTTATACCACGCGACAGGATGTACTCCACTCCGCTACCCGAAATTTCAACTGCCTGGTACTCGGATGCAAAGTTATTATCAGACAAGATCTTTAAAATACTGCCATCGCCTGCACCTACTTCCAGTACATTGGCAAAAGTTAAGCCCTTGCATACATCAATAATATGCTGCGCTTTGTATTTGGCACCAAGCATGCGCCAGGCTTCATCGTGTTTCTGATAAAATTGATCGTACGCGGTTTTATATTCGCCGCCAATAATTGATTCCTGCATTATTTACGAAGGTAAAACTTTTATTGCTTATTAAAACTTTTCAGGCGACGCTTTACCAAGCTTGCCCTGAAGCCCGTCATTAACCGCCGATACTAATTTGCGGTATTCGCTTTGCTTGCCGCTCAGCTTACTTATCAGCCATAAATACCCCATGTACAATCCTTTATTCAGCTTAAATACAAAGGGCGACCGCACCGCCACCTTTACATAAAAGTACATCCTGTTACGTATGGCATAATAGGTTCTGAAACTCCACAAATCCAGCAAATGTGAATGAAAGGCTTTAGGCTGGTAATTTATTCCCTGCGACATATCTATATCAATAACCTTACACGATGGTATCAACCAGATGGTGGCGCCCGATAGAGTAATGCGATAGGTGTATTCGGAGTCGTCTACATAAACAAAAAAACGCTCATCGGGGTAACCTATTAATTCAACCATCCCCCGATGCATCAGTAACCCACCGTAGGGTACATAAGGCATCATCACTTTATCTTTATAATCAACTTCCTTATCAAATTTATCATTCCTCTTATAAAACTGATTTCTTAGAATATTAAACACGCTAAAGCCCATAAAGTTATCGGGCACTAAATAATACCTGGCGGGGTTTTCGCCACGGGCAATTTTAACATGCGGCAGCCGGTCTTCGCGTAAACAATAAAGTGCCTTTTTGTTATTATCAACCTCAAGTTCATTCCATTTGGCAAGTAAACCGGCAAGTGCACTTCCATCGGGCAGGTTATCATCATCCAGCAGCCAAATCATGTCAGCATCGGTTTGCAGGTAAGCATATTCAATAGCCTGTTTATATCCACCCGCCGAGCCCATATTATCGGCATTATTTAAAACGATAACTTTGCTATTTTCAAGACCGGCAACCTTTTCATCCACGCTATAAGCCGAGGCATTATTAACCACTACAACCTGTGAAACCTGATGCAAAGAAAGTACCCGTTTCAGCACCTGCTCCAAAAATTGCCACCTATTTGCATAGGTAACCGTTAACACACACACTTTATATTTTATATTTGCCATGTACAATTCAAAAGTATCATTTTACAACATACATTACAGCGGTTATATTACTGAATGGGCATAATAAAACGACAAACCATTAAGGGTTCCATCTATTCGTACCTGGGTGTGTTCATTGGCTTTCTTTCCACAAACTATATTTTACCACATTCACTAACGGCTGCACAAGTTGGTTTAATAGGTATACTAACCTCTGCTCCGCTTATGTTTGCCCAGTTTGCTATCCTGGGTTTTAATGGTACCGCAAGGTATTTCCCATACTTTCGTAACAAGGAAAAAAACCACCATGGCTATTTATTTTTAGCTTGTATGGTATCATTAGCGGGTACCATATTATTCTTACTAATAGCATATCTTTTTAAAGATCAAATAGTTGGACAAAACTTATCTAAATCAGCCCTGCTTGCGGCATATTATTGGTACCTGATGCCGCTTACTATTTTCACGCTGTTTTTTAATGTGTTTGACCTTTATGCCCGGATGCTTTACAACATGACTACCGGCCTTATTTTACGGGAGTTTACCAAAAGAATATTTATACTGGTGCCTATGTTGCTTATTTATTTTAAGCTGATAAACTTCGGGGCATTTATGGTGCTTTGGCTGGTGGCAAATCTCATCCCTACAGCTTTTATCATTATCAGGCTCATCAAAGACAATCAATTTTCGCTTAAACCTGATCTTGAGTTTTTGAATAAGGAAATGGCCTATAAACTGATAGGGATTTGCTTCTTTACTATACTAACAGGTACCGCTCCTGTAATTATCCAAAATGTTGACAACTATATTATTTTTAAAAAGCTTGGATTAAGCAACACAGGTATTTATATGCTTGCATTTAACTTTGGATTGATCATTACACTTCCTACCCGGTCATTGTACAGCATTGCTTATACCATAGTGGCCGAGTCATTTAAAACCAATGATCTCCAAAATATCCGTACTGTTTATGAAAAAAGCTGTGTTACCCAACTCATTAGCTCCCTATTTATATTTATACTCATGTGGGCAAGCATTGATAATATTTTCGCTTTGATTCCACCGGCATACAGTGCGGGGAAGTATGCTATATTCTTTGTAAGCATCGGCTTTTTGATCGAGGCGTCAACAGGTATAAACGGGGTTATCATGGCAACTTCAAAATATTTCAGGTACGAGGCTTTGTTTAACCTGTTGCTGGTTGGTATTATTATTGCAGCCAACCTGATATTAATTCCCATTTATGGTATTACCGGATCTGGCATCGCTTCGGCAATTACTGTTTTTATTTTTAACCTTTTCAGGTATATTTTCATTTGGGTAACTTTTAAAATGCAGCCTTTTACCGTTCAATGCCTGCTGGCTTTGGTAGCAGGTGTTTTAGTTTATTACCTGTCAGTTTGGATACTGCCACACCTGCATAATTATTATATTGATACCATGGTACGAACCGCGTTTATTACCGCGCTTTATTTACCGGCGGTTTACTTTTTAAATTTGTCTGATGACATTAATGGGACTATTGACAACCTGCTATTAAAAATCAAACAGTAAATACCGGACAAAATCCTTATGGAGATAGAGGAGATAGTTCGGGCACAATATCCCCGGGAAGAATGGTTCCTCCCAATAACAGAAAAGCCCTCCGGGAGTTACCGAAGGGCTTAATATTATAATTTACCAACCTTATTATTGGTTTGAAAATCTCTTGGCGTTAATCCGTCTTTCGTTTTCGTTAAGGAATATTTTACGTAAACGAATGCTTTGTGGGGTTACCTCAATGTATTCGTCGGCCTGGATGTATTCCATTGATTCTTCTAACGAGAATTTGATAGCAGGTGCAATCCTAACGTTGGTATCGCTACCTGATGCACGCATGTTGGTTAACTGCTTGCCTTTGGTTAAGTTAATAACCAAATCGTTATCGCGGATGTGCTCGCCTAATACCTGTCCTTCGTAAACATCAACTCCCGGATCAATGTGGAACCTGCCACGATCCTGTAATTTATCAATTGCAAAAGCGGTAGTTTTACCGG
The DNA here is from genome assembly GCF_056400605.1 of Mucilaginibacter sp. P5_A4. NCBI lineage: Bacteria > Pseudomonadati > Bacteroidota > Sphingobacteriia > Sphingobacteriales > Sphingobacteriaceae > Mucilaginibacter > Mucilaginibacter sp. P5_A4. The sequence continues at coordinate 4,570 of NZ_JBFUKX010000009.1, forward strand.
TATCCATTGATACCAATACACCATTTAAACGGCCCGGGATCTGACCTTTCCATGGTTCATATGCTTTAAAACGGTGAGCCATAATAGCCTCGCCACCTGTGGCAGTTAATACGTTGTTACGTAAACCAATGATACCACGTGCAGGGATATCAAACTCCAGGTGTTGTAAATCGCCTTTTGGTTCCATTACTAAAAGATCACCTTTACGTTGTGTTACCAGCTCAATTACTTTACCCGCAACTTCGCCCGGTACATCTACAATCAGGGTTTCAACCGGCTCGCATTTAACACCATCGATCTCTTTAACAATAACCTGTGGCTGACCAACCTGCAACTCATAACCTTCACGACGCATGGTTTCAATCAATACAGATAAGTGAAGAATACCACGACCATATACCAGGTATGAATCAGGCGATTCGGTTTCAACAACCTTAAGCGCCAGGTTTTTTTCCATCTCTTTGTATAAACGGTCGCGCAGGTGGCGTGAGGTAACAAATTTACCTTCTTTACCAAAGAAAGGAGAAGTATTGATGGTGAACAACATATTCATTGTTGGCTCATCAATATGGATAACTTCCAGTTGCTCTGGTTTTTCGAAATCGGCTATAGTATCGCCAATATCAAAACCATCAATACCTACAACCGCACATATATCGCCAGAGCTTACTTCTGTAGCTTTAACTTTACCCAAACCTTCAAAAGTATAAAGTTCTTTTATTCTTGATTTTTGGATAGTGCCATCGCGTTTTACCAAAGATACCGGTTGGTTTTCTTTAATAGTACCACGAGCCACACGACCGATAGCAATACGACCTACGAATGAAGAATAATCCAAAGAAGTGATCTGCATTTGTAAGGTACCTTCGGCTATAGGCGCAGGAGGAATGTTAGCTAATATAGCATCCATTAACGGGAAAATATCCTCAGTAGGTTTTTTCCAGTCGGTGCTCATCCAGCCTTGTTTTGATGAACCGTAGATAACCGGGAAATCCAGCTGATCTTCAGTAGCTTCAAGGTTGAAGAATAATTCAAATATCTGTTCGTAAACTTCTTCGGGGCGACAGTTCTCTTTATCTACTTTGTTTACAACCACAATTGGTTTTAAGCCTAAAGCTAAAGCCTTTTGGGTTACAAAGCGGGTTTGAGGCATAGCGCCTTCAAAAGCATCGCAAAGTAATAACACACCATCAGCCATTTTCAATACACGCTCAACCTCACCACCAAAATCGGCGTGACCAGGAGTATCAATAATGTTAATCTTAACGTCTTTATACATTACCGAAACGTTTTTTGATACGATGGTAATACCACGCTCACGTTCCAGGTCATTGTTGTCCAATATTAATTCACCAGTTTCCTGGCCATCACGAAAGATGGCGCAACTGTGTAAAATTTTGTCAACCAAAGTGGTTTTACCGTGGTCAACGTGTGCGATGATCGCAATGTTTCTTATTTTTTGCATGAAAAATGCTCTTCTGATTTTGGCGCAAAGGTAACGTTAATATATGAGATTTTAAAGCGTTGTCAAGTTATGGGTAAAGATTTATACAATTCTATTACCAAAGGGTGGTAACCGGATAGGCTTTAAAGTGCTGATCGGCAGAGATAATAATCAGGTTTTCGGTAATAGCCTGGGAGATTATCAGCCGGTAAAAAGGATCGCCGTGGCGACCAGGTAAATTCAAGCTAATTTATAAAAACTCTACCTCCCAAACCCCCAACTCAAAAACTTACCCATAACCCTACCCCAGGTTTCTGTATTATGACTGCCACCTACCACTTCAACATACTGTATATCCGCAGGACGGGTATAGCCCTTATCTTCCAGTTCTTTAATCAGGTCGATGGTATCGTCAATGGCATCTATGATCCCGTTTTTATTCCTATCGCTGGCTTCATCTTTGGTGCCTGTTTGCAGCCAGAATTTCAAGTTGGATTTGCCTTCGGTTTCTCTTACAAGTGCATGAGCTATCCGGTCTTTATCGGTATAACCTTTTGTAAGATCTTTGCTTCTCCACCAGAATGATCCGGAGAACACCCCAACCTTACCAAATAAATCCGCATTATTCAAGCAAATGTCAAATGCCGATAATCCCCCTAAAGAAAAACCGGCGTAGGCTGTAGTTTCAAAATCGTTGATACCGGTTTGCTCCTTAATCTGTGGCAACAGTTCAGTTATAATAAACCGGGTATAAATATCAGCTTTGATACCACGCTTTTTAAAATCAGGCTTGCCCGCAACGCCATATTCCTGCAGGCGTTCGTCGCCGGCGTGTATGGCTGCAACCAGTAGTGGTTTTATGCGGTTACTGTTATATAACTGCTCAAGCGTTTGTGTAAGTTGTAGGTTTTCAAGCTCCTGGCCGTCGTTTAGTAATAGCAGGTTTAGGGGCTCTGCAATTTTCTGCTCATCGGGCATTAAAAGGGTACATATCACTTCCCTGTTAAGCAGTTTGGAGGTTACAATTATATTTTTTTCGGTTATCACCATCTCAGTTTCAGCCCAGCCCAAATACATATTATGTTAAATTTAAAGGGCACAAAAGTACGCTATGTTTTTAATTTATTAAGCTAATGTTTTTATTTATCAGTTAGTTGCCTTTTTCAGTTAAACCGCTTAACTTACATTCTGAAAACATAAACCGACCATTTTGACAGAAAAATATCACCGCTGGTACTCGCCCAACTTAAACTTACACGTTGAAATGCTGGTATTCGGCGATAGGGGTTTTCCTGTTATCCTATTCCCAACAACCAAAGGCCGTTATCATCAAAACAAGGATTTTGGCTTAATAGATAGCGTGAAATGGTTTGTAGATGAAGGCTTGGTGAAAATTTACTGTCCCGATACACTTGACGACCGTACCTGGTACGACAAAGGTATCCATGCGGCCGACCGGGCACGTAACTACAGCTGGTACGATAAAATGTTGCTTAATGAGCTGGCACCCTGGGCTATGCACGAAACCGGCGTAGGCAAAGTAGCCCTTGCCGGTTGTAGTTTCGGTGGATATCATGCGGCCAATTTCGCTTTTAAACACCCGGAGAAAGTGGCTCACCTGTTTACGATGGGCGGTGCATTTGATATTAAAATGTTTACCGATGGTTTTTACAATGATGATATTTTTTATAACAACCCGATAGATTATTTGCCAGGCAGCGATCGTAGCGAATTATGGCAGATAAACATTATCCTCGGCACGTCAGAACATGATATCTGCAAAGATTATAATATTCAGCTATCAAACATTTTAAACAATAAAGGCATTAACCATTGGTTGGATATCCGCCCGAATGCCAGTCACGACTGGCCGATATGGCAGGAAATGTTTCCACATTATTTATCAACCATTAAATAGAATCAAGAGTTAAAAGACAGTAATCAAGACAGAAACAACAATATCTACACTAATACAAAAACAACAGGAAACCGGCAACTCGCAACCGGCAACCTAAAACAAAACACTATGAAAAAAATAGGCATCTTATTCGGACAGGAAAATTCGTTCCCACAGGCATTTGTGGATCGAATAAACCAGAAGGCCGAGAAAAATATTTCGGCGGAGTCTGTCCGCATTGATAAAGTAATGCAGGCCGAGCCTTTGGATTACGCTGTAATTGTCGACCGTATTTCGCAGGATGTGCCGTTCTATCGCGCGGCATTAAAAAATGCAGCTATTTGCGGTACTGCCGTTATCAATAATCCATTTTGGTGGAGTGCCGATGAAAAGTTTTTTAACAACGCGCTGGCTGTTAAAATTGGCGTACCGGTACCTAAAACTGTAATCCTGCCATCAAAAGATCTGCCTGATGATACAACCGACAGGTCATTCCGTAACCTTGCTTATCCTTTAGATTGGGAAGGTATATTTAACTATGTGGGTTTCCCGGCCTATATGAAACCATTTGACGGCGGTGGGTGGAAAGAGGTTTATAAACTGGAAAACGAGGAAGACTTTTTTGATAAATACAACCAAACGAAACAGTACGTTATGATGCTGCAGGAAGAGGTTATTTTTGATGATTACTTCCGTTGTTATTGTATTGGCGGCAAACATGTACGCATTATGCAGTACGAGCCCCGTAACCCACATCACCTGCGTTACGAGCATGGCAAAGCGCCTGCATCAAAAAAATTATTGGAAACGGTTAAAGATTATGTGATAAAACTTAACCAGTTTTTGGGCTACGACTTTAACACGGTTGAGTTTGCTATCCGCGATGGGGTTCCCTATGCTATTGATTTTTGCAACCCGGCCCCCGATGCCGAAGTAACCAGCGTAGGCCAGGAAAACTTTGAATGGGTGGTAGAAACCGCCGCCGATTACGCTATAGAGCGCGCAAAAAAACAAAAAGACGGCATTGATAACCTTACCTGGGGCGAATATTTGAAAACATCGGCAGCAAAAACGCCATTGGTAAGTGTTAAAAAAGCTAAACCCGCCAAGGCAGATGTATCTGTAGGCACGATTGATCATGCTATTGAGACTGACGGTAAAGTAAAGAAAGAGAAGGTGGTAAAGGCGAAGAAGGCGGTGAAGGCGTAATCTAAACCAGGTAATCCGCCCGCCAATTGGTCGGATCGGCTTCCCGGGACAAGCGCCTTGCCGAACGATTAAAAGGGCTGGTGAATTAGCGATCCCTTACTTTGGGAACGAGGAAAGTTGCGGTTAAATAGGGGAATCACCCGGTTTAGAAACCTAAAGTTTTGCCTCTTGATTGCCGCTCTTTTTCTTCTGCTGTTGCGGTTTTGTTGCGTTTTGTATTTTATGACAATTCATAATTTACTAACTATCAAATAGATAATATTTTTTACTGTTTCACCTGTTGCGAACGCAACACACGACAGTTTTTGATATATAAAATGGATACACACAGTAGCCTCCGGAAAAAATCTTTCGAACACTGAAGGTTTTATATCCGTTGCTATCATAACCCTAACCAATTATGAACGAGTTTACCTTAGGTGTTGAAGAGGAATTTATGGTGATTGACCCTGTTACCAGGGAACTAAAATCGCATGAGCAAAGAATTGTGGATAGCGCGCAAAAGATCCATGAGGACCAGGTGAAGGCCGAAATGCACCAGGCCGTAGTGGAAGTAGGCACTCATATTTGCAAAAACACCCTGGAAGCCCGCAAAGAAGTAGGCAAACTGCGCACCACGGTTGCCCAACTTGCCGGTGATATCGGCCTGCGTATTGGCGCTGCGGGAACACACCCGTTCTCGCACTGGCAACACCAACTGATCACCGATCATCCCCGCTACTTCGAGATAGTGGATGAAATGCAGGATGCGGCCCGCTCAAACCTTATTTTTGGCTTACATGTACATGTTGGCATTCAATCGCGTGATATGGCCATTCATATTGCCAACCAGGTAAGGTACTTTTTGCCGCATATTTACGCACTATCAACAAATTCGCCTTTTTGGGAAGGGCGTAATACAGGGTTTAAATCATTCCGTACAAAGGTTTTTGATAAATTCCCACGCACCGGCATTCCTGATTATTTTAGCAGCATTGAGGAGTATGATAATTATATCAAACTGCTTGTAAAAACCAATTGTATTGATAATGCCAAAAAGATCTGGTGGGATATCAGGGTACATCCGTTTTTCGAAACTATCGAATTCCGCATTTGTGATTGCCCCATGCTGGTTGATGAAACAATTGTTTTCACTGCGCTTTTCCAGGCACTGTGCGCCAAGCTATATAAACTCAGGCAACAGAATATGAAGTTCATTACCTACTCACGGGCGCTTATTAACGAGAATAAATGGCGCGCTGCACGATATGGCATTGATGGGAAGATGATTGACTTTGGTAAAGAAATGGAAGTAAATACCCGGTCGCTCATATTGGAATTACTTGATTTTGTTGACGATGTAGTTGATGACCTTGGCTCGCGCGACGACCTCCAATACGTACACAAAATACTGGAACACGGCACCGGCGCCGACAGGCAGTTGGCCGTTTACCAGCAAAATAATAACTTTGAAGACGTGGTTGACTATATTACCTCGCAAACGTTGAAGGGGCTATAGACAGCCGAAACCTTCCCGGTAGGGAGGACTTGTATATTATATTTATTAAAAAAAAAACAAAAGTCTCCCTTACCGGGGGAGATTTAGAGGGCCATATGAAACCGGAAATAAAAGTAGCCATACTTGATCTGTATGATGGGATAGCGAATGAGGGTATGCGCGGTTTCCAGGATATTTTAAACAGGTACAAAACACAGCACGATTTAAATATTACCTACAAAATTTTTGATGTTCGTAGGGGCTGCGAAGTACCAGGACTCGATTTTGATATCTATATTTCAAGCGGAGGCCCCGGTAATCCGCTTTATGAGGGCACAGAATGGGAAAAGAAATATTTCAGATTGACCGACAAACTGGAAGATCATAATTTATCAAACAATACAGATAAAAAACATGCGCTATTTGTATGTCACTCCTTCCAGCTGATGTGCCGTAAATACGAATTGGGTGATATTAATACGCGCCGTTCACCATCATTTGGGGTATTGCCGGTTAATAAAACTATTGAAGGCTTCAACGACCCTGTTTTTGAAGGCCTTGCCGAACCATTTTATGCTGTGGATTCGCGCAGCTGGCAGGTGATAAACCCCAACGAAAAACGGTTTAAGGAATTAGATATGCAACTGGTAGCTATGGAAAAAGAGCGCCCTCACGTTGACCTTCCCCGGGCTATGATGGCCATCCGTTTTAATGAGTATTTTTTTTCTACGCAGTTTCATCCCGAAGCTGATGCCAACGGCATGCGAAATCTTTTATTAAAAGAAGAAAAAAAGGACGAAGTTATAAACGAGCACGGCGATGTGAAATACAAAGAAATGCTGCAACACCTTGCCGATCCAGATAAGATCACCCTTACGCAAAACACTCTTATCCCTAATTTTTTAAATCAGGCGGTAATGAACCTACAGGGCATTTCGTAAACTTCCTTATAAATAATAAAGCCGCACCTTTACTGGTTGCGGCTTCGTTATAAAAATTTAGGTTATGTTTTACTGTTTAGCATCCGCGTTAAATAACTTCCCTTTGTCAACCTTTTCAATCACCATGCCATCGGCCAGTGTTTTTGATATAGCTGCATACGGAGCCGATACTACTTCATCGCCGCTTTTAAGACCGCTTAATACCTGGATGTAAGTATCATTCTGAATACCGGTAGTTACCTGCACTTGTTTAAGTTTGTTGCCGTTCAACACAAAAACGTATTCTTTAGATGGTTGCGATATTTGCGGCTTGCTCTTATCATCATCTTTCTTCGGCGGACCGTTCTGCTCTTTTTTCTCCTCGCGGGTAGTTACTGATTGAATTGGCACAGATAACGATTTAACCTGGTTGGTATTAATATCAACTGTAGCTGTTAATCCCGGGCGGAACGGCGATGGGTTATCAGCAGTTTTTTTAAGCAAACCTGCATATGATGCAGCATTGATCCTAACCTTAACGGTAAAGTTGGTTACCTGGTCGGCAGTTGTGCCCACTACGTTGGCAGAGCTTCCTATCTCAGAAACCACACCGGTAAATTTCTTGCCTAAAAACGCATCAATCTCGATGTTTGATGAATCGCCCAAAGAGATGCGGTTTATATCGTTCTCATTCACATCAACATTAACATCCATTTTGCTCAAATCAGATATGGTCATGATCTCGGTACCTGCAAATTGCTGGGTACCCAAGACACGCTCGCCTAATTCAATTGAAAGTTTAGATACTACACCATCTACAGGTGAGTAAATAGTTGTTTTAGCCAGGTTATCCTGAGCTTCTTTAACTGATGCCTGTGATTGAGCCAAACCAAATTGCGAACCAATAACGTTTTGCTTTGCAGCCTCAAATGATGCTTTTGCACCCTCAAACGCTGCCTTGGCATTTTCAAATTCTGATACCGTGAGCACTTTGTTTTTATAAAGCTCCTGGCTGCGTTTAAAAATACCAGCCTGGTTGTTAAAAGTAGCTTCGGCTTGTTTCAGCATCTGGCCGGAGTTGCCTACACTTGCCTTTTGGGTATTGTATGATGCAATTGCGCGGTCGTAACCAGATTTTAATATGTCCGGCCTGATTTTACAAAGCAATTGTCCTTTTTTAACCACGTCGCCTTCCTTTATAGGTAGTTCAACTACCTCGCCCGAAACTTCGGGGCTTATTTTAACTTCAATATGTGGTTTTATTTTGCCACTGGCAGATACTGTTTCATTTATTACGCGCACATCAGCTTTTTCGGTAGCCACCTGTGTTAAAGCCGGCTTGCCTATTACACCTGTCGCTTTAAGTATGATCAGCAGAACAACCAGAGAGCCAAGCCCTATCAGAATATATTTAGTAGTTTTTCCCATGATAATGAGTTTGGATATTTACGGTTTTAGATTTTTATAATTATAATGTTATAGGATTGCCCAGGTAATAATCAATAACCTTGGCCCTGAATACAACCATGTACTGCGCCTCAATCATATCAAACTGCGATTTATTAAGATTAGTTAATGATGTATTATAATCCAATGAATTTACCAAGCCAACGGTATAACGTTGTTGTATAATATTAAATGCTTCTTTATTTGCCTGGTAAGTTTGGGCTGAAGACAGATACGATTTTTCGGCAGATTTTACATCCAATACTGCCTGGTAAATAATTTTACTCAGGTTATTGCGGGCCAGTTGTGATGTTAGCTTTGCATTTTCATATTGTATTTTGGCTTTACGTACCGATGTGCGTGCACTAAAACGGTTAAATATCGGAATCTGTAAGCTTACGCCTATTGATTGGTTAAAGTTGTCGCTTAGTTGCTTAAAAAACGGATACTTGTTATATACTGCTTTAAAATTCGGCAATGTTGCCGGCTGGCTCCGGTTGCCATTAACAAAGCCAACTGTATCTACCCTGCCTGTAGGGATAGCACCACCAAATAAAGTACGGGCATCAGAATAGTTTGAACCCAATTGCCCAAACAAAACAACGCTTGGATAATAATTACCCTGGGCTACTTTTATACCTTGCTGTGTCGCTTTTTCCCTTTGCTCGGCTAATAACACATCCGGGTTAACGGCCATTGCGGTTTTTAACACCTCCTCGGCATTATACAATGTTTTTATATCTGTTAGTTTGCTGATATCTGGTTTCTCAACTGTAATATCTGTTTGTGGGGTCATTTCCATGTATTGCTTTAGTGTAAGCAAGGAAAGCTCCAGCGCATTTTCGGCATTGGTATAATTCAGCTCTGCTGTTGAACCTGCCGCTTTTGCCTGCGCCAGATCGGCCAGTGTTTGGTTGCCAACATCAAAGTTTTTTTGAGCTCTATCCAAAGTTATTTTTGAGATATCAATCTGTTGCTGTGCAGCTTTTACCAAATCCTGGTTGGTTAATACCTGCAGATAGGTGGTCACTACATTAAGTACCAGGTCGTTCCTAACCTTAGCGGTCGCTGTTTTATCTGCATCAAGCAACAACTTGTTTTGAATTACAGTATTGCGTAACTGCCCACCCTGGAACAAAGTTGCCTGGCTTTGAATTGTACCGTTTAACGCAAAAATACGCTGATTAATGAATTGGTTGGTTGAAGGGTCGATATTACGGCCAAAGTTAAACGAAGCCTGCGGACCTGCAGTTAAGTTTGGCAGCTGGTTATATTTGGATTGTTTGTAGGTTTCATTATCCAAAGCCTCGGTAAACTGCGACTGTTTGATGGTAAGGTTACGCTCCAAAGCCAGATCGACCGCTTTTTGCAATGTAATCACTTCCTGCGCATTAGCCGTAAAGCTAAGTGCCGAAAACAGGAAGGTACAAATAACAGTTGCTTTAAATGATAATAGTAATTTTGGTTTCATAAGGTTTTTCTATACAATGGTAAGCAACTGTTGACTACATTGCAATGTTGATTTCTATATATCGGAAAATTTAACATTTAATTTCGAATTTGACATGTACCTGGTTAAAACTCCCTGGCTACTAAAAAAGCTATATCCCGAACTAATTTGGAACGTAAACCAAAGCAACCGTTGTATTTATCTTACTTTTGACGATGGACCTATACCTATTGTTACACCCTTTGTATTAAATATTTTAAAACAATATAAGGCCAAAGCCACATTTTTTTGCATTGGCGATAATGTAAGTAAACATCCCGATATTTTTAAGCAAGTAGTTAACGATGGGCATGCCGTAGGCAACCATACCTATAACCACCTAAAGGGATGGAAAACTGATAACAAAACTTACGTTGATAATTTTTTACTTGCTGATAACATATTAGATACCGATCTTTTTCGCCCGCCTTATGGCCGCATCAAAAAACAACAGGTTAAGGATCTTAAAATTGTCCGCCCTAATATTAAAATCATCATGTGGAATGTGCTTAGCGGCGATTTCGACATCAACCTAAAACCCGAAGCCTGCCTTAAAAATGTATTGAAACACACCAGGGCCGGGTCGATGGTGGTATTTCACGACAGTTTAAAAGCTTTTGAAAGACTGGAGTATGTTTTGCCAAGGGCGATGGAGGAGTGGAGTAAAGAGGGGTATGAATTTAAGTTGATTGGTCTGCGTTGATTGGACGAATTCATCAAAAAGAAAAAACCAATGAACTTATTGACTGAAAAGTAACCTTAACCAACCAAGTCAACCCTATCAAACTTAACGCCTTTATTTAGAACAACTCCAAATAACATTTACATAGTTGACTGACAGGTTTTAGTTGTAATTTTTGTAAATTCGCCGCACTACGCTTCTATTAAGGGGTTTAGTGTCAATTTCTTTTACTTTTCACCTAAAAATCAAATACAAATGGCTTTTGATTTAGATATGATCAAAAAAGTTTACGATCGCTACAGCAGCCGCGTGGATGCTGCCCGTACAGCGACTGGTAAACATTTAACTTTAACCGAAAAAATACTATACGCCCACCTTTCTGAAGGCGATGCCCAACAGGCATTTGGCCGTGGTGTTGACTATGTTGATTTTGCACCAGACCGTGTAGCCATGCAGGATGCTACAGCGCAAATGGCTTTATTGCAGTTTATGCAGGCAGGCCGCCCGCAGGTTGCGGTACCCTCTACGGTACATTGCGATCACCTTATACAAGCAAAAGTTGGCGCCGTTGCCGATTTAAATACAGCTATTGATATTAACCGCGAGGTTTATGATTTCCTGGCTTCGGTATCTGATAAATACGGTATTGGTTTCTGGAAAGCAGGAGCCGGTATCATTCACCAGGTTGTTCTTGAAAATTATGCATTCCCGGGTGGTATGATGATAGGTACCGATTCACATACACCAAACGCGGGTGGTTTAGGTATGATAGCCATTGGTGTTGGCGGTGCCGATGCCTGCGACGTTATGGCCGGCTTACCATGGGAGCTTAAATTCCCTAAATTGATCGGTGTTAAATTAACTGGTAAATTATCTGGCTGGACATCAGCTAAAGACGTTATTTTGAAAGTAGCAGGTATCCTTACTGTAAAAGGTGGTACCGGTGCTATTGTTGAATATTTTGGTGAAGGTGCACGTTCACTTTCTGCAACAGGTAAAGGTACCATCTGTAACATGGGCGCCGAAATTGGTGCAACCACTTCGGTATTTGGTTATGATGATAAAATAGCGGCCTACCTTAAAGGCACTAAACGCGCCGATATTGCCGAGCTTGCCGACGCGGTTGCAGAACACTTAACAGGCGACAAGGAAGTTTACGCTAACCCAGAGCAATATTTTGACCAGGTTATCGAAATCAACCTATCTGAATTAGAACCACACATTAACGGTCCATTTACACCAGATCTGGCATGGCCTATTTCTAAATTCGCAACAGCGGTTAAAGAAAATAACTGGCCTGCAAAATTAGAAGTTGGTTTGATTGGCTCATGTACCAACTCTTCATACGAAGATATCACCCGTTCTGCATCTATTGCAAAACAGGCTATCGATAAACACCTTACAACAAAGGCCGAATTTACTATCACCCCAGGATCAGAATTGGTACGCTACACAGTTGACCGTGATGGCTACCTGGATACCTTTGCTCAAATGGGCGGTGTAGTATTGGCAAATGCTTGCGGCCCATGTATTGGCCAGTGGGCCCGTCATACAGACGACCCTACCCGCAAAAACTCTATCATCACATCGTTTAACCGTAACTTTGCTAAACGCCAGGATGGTAACCCCAACACACATGCGTTTGTAGCGTCACCAGAAATTGTAACAGCTTTGGCTATTGCAGGTGATTTAACTTTTAACCCGCTTACTGATACTTTAACCAATTTAAATGGCGAGCAGGTAAAACTTGACGAACCATTAGGTATTGAAATGCCGGTTAAGGGCTATGCAGTTGAAGATGCCGGTTACCAGGCGCCTGCCGAAGATGGCAGCCAGGTACAGGTTTTGGTTGATCCAAAATCATCACGTTTGCAATTATTGGAGCCGTTTACCGCATGGGAAGGTACCGATATTAAAGGCTTGAAATTATTGATCAAAGCTAAAGGCAAATGTACTACCGACCATATTTCGATGGCTGGTCCATGGTTAAAATTCCGCGGTCACCTGGACAACATATCAAACAATATGCTGATCGGTGCTATCAACTACTTTAACAATACTGCCGATAGCGTTAAAAATGAACTGACCGGCGAATACGGACCTGTACCCGCCACCCAACGCGATTACAAAGCGAATGGCATCGGTTCAATAGTAGTAGGCGACGAAAACTATGGCGAAGGTTCATCACGCGAGCATGCGGCAATGGAGCCTCGTCATTTAGGTGTACGCGCCATACTGGTAAAATCATTTGCCCGTATCCACGAAACCAACCTTAAAAAACAAGGCATGCTGGGTATCACCTTTGCCGATAATAACGATTACGATAAGATCCAGGAAGATGATACAATTGATATCATCGGCTTAACAGCATTTGCCCCTGGCAAACAGTTAACCGTGGTATTAAACCATAAAGATGGCTCTGTTGATTCGTTCCCGGTTAACCATACTTACAACGCTCAGCAAATTGAGTGGTTTAAAGCTGGTGGTGCGTTGAACATCATTAGAAGACAAATGGTATCTTAATTTCGGATATCGGATTTTCGATTTCGGATTTTTATAATTTTTGAGCCTCCCTTTTGGGGAGGCTTTTTTATTGATTCCTGGAATTTTTCTGTGCTATTACGTAATGACGTTAAGAATTTCCCTCTCGGGGAGTTATAGGGTTTTCACCACCCGCTTCAACACCAACAAATTCTGCCCGTTCAAGCTAAAGCCAGAGATGTTATTCTGGTAAAGGTTCACCAACTTATCATAATACAATACCACCACCGGCGATTGCTCCATTACCAGGTTATCCATTTGCTGATACAGCGCGTAACGGGCCGAATCATTTTTTACCTGGTAGGTTTGTTCAAACAGGGCATCAAATTTTTTATTGTTAAAACCGGTATAGTTGGGGCCAAATGGGATCTTATTTTTTGAGTAGAAAACCGACAGGTAATTTTCACCATCAGGATAATCTGCTATCCATTGGCCGTAAAAAAAATTGATGCCATTTTTGGATACCAGCTCACGCAGGCTGGCCCCTTGCGTAATTTCAACACTGGTTTTAATACCTATCCTATCCAATTGGCCTTGTACATATTCAATGAGGCTACGGTACCCTACTGTAGTGGCCAGTGAAATTTCGGGCAGGTTTTTCCCATCGGGAAAACCGGCTTCTGCCAGCAGTCTTCGCGCTTTTTCCGGGTCGTATGAATAACCTTTAACACATTTACCATCAAAGCCGGGCATCCCTTGCGGTATAAAGCCTGAATATCCCGGCGTTCCCATGCTGTTGCGCAGGTACTTGATCATCTTTTGCCTGTCGATAGCATAGTTTATAGCCTGTCTTACCTTTAATATCTTTAACGGCGATTTTTTAACAATAGCCAGGTTACTATCAACCAATATCCCCAGATACATGGTGTTTAAATAGGGAGCGGTATTGAGTATGAATTTGCCTTTATATTTCTGCGTAACCTTGCCCGATTTGGTGAGAATATCATCGCGGTAGCTGCCATCAATATCATTTAAAAAATCGAGCTTCTTTTTTATGAACTCCAAAAACGAGGTTTGTTTATCGGCAATAAAGGTTGCTCTTACAGCATCGAGGTAAGGCAGCTGTTTTCCTTTATTATCAACCTCCCAATATTTATCATTTTTAAGGAGTACCAGCACCTCCCCTTCCTTCCAATACTTAAACCTGAACGGCCCTGTACCAACAGGATGGCTCCTAAAATCTTTACCATAAAACTCTACTACTTCCTTTGGCACTACAGAGCAATACTGTGCCGTAAGCATGCTCAAAAAAGGGGCAAAGGGTTGCTTTAGTTTAATCTGGAACGTACTATCATCGGGCGCAAAAAATGCAGCTTTACCCTCTACTTTATCGCTAAAGATCCATGAGCCGGATGAAGCCACTTTAGGATCAATCAAACGACCGAAACTGTATACAAAATCGGAGGCTACAGCTTTACGGCCAACACCTTTTGCAAAATGCGGATCATCATGAAAATAAACATCATTACGCAGGTGGAAAGTATATAGCAATCCGTCGGCAGATACCTCCCAGCTTTTAGCTATGCATGGGGTAACTTTTAAACTATCGTTAACCTGCACCAATCCGTTAAAAACCTGGTTATCCATCCAGATGGTATACCGGTTACGGCAAAAGGCTGGATCGAGCGAGGTAAGGCCCTCCTCCATGTTGATATTGAAAACTGTTTTATGCGACCCCGGCGATTTTGTATGACATGCCGAAAGCAGAACCATCGGCACCAAAAACAACAATACGACCAGTTTATTCATCACAAGCTAATATATCAATTTTGGATTGACAGGTTAGCTAACCCCTGATTTATTACTTAGCGATGAAGGTTTTCAATTAGTGAATTACTGATTTTGTGCTTTAGCAATCCGTCATTTAATAATTAAAGCAGCAAAACAGGGCAGTTATTTTGTACTCTTATGAGCATCTGTTCGCATACCTTTCATGCACCTTTCCATATTCTTTTGGTGACCAAACCTGCACCTTTGCAGCATCAAACTCAACCCATCCCAACAAAAGCAAAAAGCCTCCCAAAACGGAAGGCTTTTTAATATGGATAAAACTATTCAAAATTGAATCAGACGATCAAAAAATCCTGCCAATCTCGTTAATGCTTAAATCGTGTTACACCTCTGCTAAATGCTCACCTGTTACGGTTTCTTTAATTTTAGCTTCCAGTTCCTCCATCAGTTCGGGGTTATCGAGTATCAGTTGTTTAACCGCATCACGGCCCTGGCCCAGGCGGGTTTCGCCATAGCTGAACCATGAACCTGCTTTTTTAATGATGTTGTACTCAACACCCAGGTCGATGATCTCGCCGGCTTTGGAGATACCTTCACCAAACATAATATCAAACTCAGCAATACGGAACGGCGGTGCAACTTTGTTTTTAACAATCTTCACCTTAACGCGGTTACCGGATACCTCATCAGTATCCTTGATCTGTGAAATCCGGCGTACATCCAAACGTACCGAAGCGTAAAACTTCAAAGCGTTACCACCGGTGGTAGTTTCGGGATTACCAAACATTACACCTATTTTATCGCGTAACTGGTTGATAAAAATACAACAGCACCCGGTTTTGCTGATGGTTCCGGTTAACTTACGCAAAGCCTGTGACATTAAACGCGCGTGCAAACCCATTTTTGAGTCGCCCATTTCACCTTCAATCTCAGCTTTAGGAACTAACGCGGCAACAGAGTCGATAACCAAAATATCTATAGCTCCCGAGCGGATCAGGTTATCGGCAATTTCCAGTGCCTGCTCACCGTTATCTGGCTGAGAGATCAGCAGGTTCTCTACATCAACCCCTAATTTTTTGGCATAAAAACGGTCAAAAGCGTGCTCTGCATCAATAAATGCCGCAATGCCGCCTTTCTTTTGCGATTCTGCAATGGCATGGATTGCCAGTGTAGTTTTACCGGATGACTCCGGTCCGTATATTTCAATAACCCTTCCTTTAGGTAAACCGCCAACACCCAGGGCGATATCAAGCCCTAAGGAGCCGGTTGATATTACTTCTGTAGGCTCAATAACGGAATCGCCCAATTTCATGATGGTACCTTTTCCGTATGATTTTTCCAGCTTATCCAACGTAAGCTGCAGCGCCTTTAATTTATCCGAATTGTTTTTATCTATGTTAGCCATCTTCAAATTTTCTTCAACAAATATAAATGTTTTATTTACAAATACTAATTTTTTTAGTATTTATTTTTTGATTGGTGAATGATTAGATCAGGTTTATTAAGTGAGTGGTTACGTTTATCAAATATACAAAACCAACCACTGTCGTGTCAACCTTGAATTGACGTTAGCCTTTAGTCGAAAGTCTTAAGTTCGAAGTCAAAAAAGAGCAAATCCGACTTATAACTTACGACTTAGTACTGTTGACTTAACACTACTCATTTAATCAGCTATTCACCTAATTAATCCCGCTCCACACTCCGCTTCTTTAACTCTTTACTGATTGTATTTAAAGCCTTTTTCTTCTTCGCTTCCTTAGCTTTTTTTATCTTAGCCGCCTCGGCACGTAATAATGCGGCTTCGGTATTATTGCGTTCATAATACCTGCAAAACCGGGTTAAGGGGCAAACCTCGCACTTAGGGCTTCGGGCTACGCAGACATACCTGCCATGCAGTATCAGCCAGTGATGGGCAACTCCTATATATTCCTTTGGAATGTGTTGTATTAATTGTTTCTCTACCGCCAACGGCGTAGTAGCGTTATTGGTTAAACCTATTCGGTTGGCCACCCTAAATACGTGCGTATCAACAGCCATTGCCGGCTCTTCAAATACAACCGAAGCTATAACGTTAGCGGTTTTACGGCCAACACCCGGCATTTTTTGCAGGTTGTCAATCCCCGATGGCACCTCGCTGTGAAATACATCAACCAGCATTTTGCCCATGCCCACTAAATGCTTCGCCTTGTTGTTAGGATAACTTACACTGCGGATAAAGGTAAAAACCTCCTCGGGGGTAGATGCCGCCAAATCTTCGGGTGTAGGGAAACGCTCAAACAGCGCGGGCGTTACCTGGTTAATCCGCTTATCGGTACACTGCGCCGATAGAATAACGGCTACCAGTAACTGGAATGGGTTATTATAATGCAGCTCGGTAACCGGGTTAGGCTGCTGCTCAGAAAAATATTCAACAAAATGGCGATAACGTTCGGCTTTCAGCATGTTAGTTCATTGGTTCATTAGTTCATCGGTAGCTGCATAGTTCGTTGACCCGGTTGTTTATTAGTTTTGCGGCATATCCAATACATTGCAATTATGCTCAATAAATCGCAATTGGCAAAACCGTTAAAATATCAGCTATAAAATTTATCGAACTATTCACCAATGAACCACTGAACAAGCGCAGCGACAATGAACTAATAAAATAGAAAGGTTCATAAATCACTTATTGGCTTTTGGTTATTTCGATTCGCATCGGGTAACCTTAATCAACATTTGTGATTTATGAACCAGTGAGGTTGGCAATACTTAACGTAAGCTCTTGGAGTAATCCAGAATCTGGTGTATGGTTTGCAGTTTGGGCTTCTTTGTTAAAAGGTCCAAATCAGCACGAATAGAATTATAAAAAATCATATCGTCTGCATCCATATATTCTTGTGCATTCTCGTTCATCTGTGCTTGGTTAGCAGTTGCATTTAATGTTCTTGTAAAGGTTTCATCCATAAGCTTTTTTTACTATAAATTTTATACGATTTATAACGATGCCATAAAGATAATATTTTGTTAAATGAAAATTAAATGAAATTTTTTTATTTTGGCATTTGGGACTTATTTGCTAACTACTTGATTTTCAATATAATAAAGCCATTTATACAGAAAATCCGGTTAACTGATAATTAATCAATAACCGGATTTCAGATAAAAAAGTTAACCCTGTAACTTAATAGTTAATTTTTGAGGCTCATTTCCTTGCCCTGCATCATCTTCCGCAGGTTATTAAGTGCATAGCGCATACGGCCGAGAGCCGTGTTTATGCTCACATCGGTTATATCGGCTATTTCCTTAAAGCTCATATCGCCAAAGTGGCGCATAATCAATACCTCTTTTTGTTCGGAAGGTAAAAGTTGTATCAGCGATTTAAGGTCTTTATAGGTCTGCGCCCGCACCATCTTATCCTCGGTGCTTTCATCGTAATTACCCAGCACCTCAAAAATATCAAAGTCGTCGCCATTGCTTACCATGGGGGCACGTTTTTCGCGGCGAAAATGGTCAATAACCAAATTATGCGCAATACGCGTTACCCAAGGTAAAAACTTACCTTCTTCGTTATACTTTCCGGCTTTAAGGGTATTAATTACTTTTATAAAAGCATCCTGAAAAATATCTTCGGCAAGGTATTCGTCTTTTACCAACAGATAAATAGAGGTGTATATTTTTGATTGATATCGCCTTATCAATTCTACCAGTCCCGCTTCATCGCCGGCAATGTATTGATGGATTAGATCCTGATCACTCTTCAATTGAAAATCCATAGAACGTACTACTTAAACTTAATTTTAGTTAAAAATCTTTTTAAAAGTAAAGTATCTTCTATAGTCTGCTCTTTAGGGGTTAAGAAATTGTTACCTCAAATAAAACAATTTCTATCTTAAAAAACAAATTATATTTTTTTATTTACTTCTGTCTATCAGGTTGATTGGGGTAATTAAGCCCCTTTCTATTGAAAATTTCGGGCTTTAGCATTAGACAAGGTTCAGCTAAAAAGGTTTAATCTAAAACAAGATATTTCTTACAACTTCTGCATTTAAATGCCTGGAAACAGGGTTTGATGGTGCTTTTATAAAGGGAATGATATTTTTTAATTGACCAAAGGGATATTATATTAAACCCTGATCTTTTAAACGCTGTATAAGCGCATCAACATCTGCGGTATCATATTCACTTTTAAGGTAAATTTCTGTTAAAAGAACTGTTTCGTCATCTAATATCACGTAAGTAATCACTCGTGCTCCTCCGGATTTTCCTTTCCCGGTTCCGGTAATTGATATACGGATCTTGTAAAAATTCCCACCCAGGTTTGTACCCATGGTTGGATTTTCCTTTAGCTGCACGGCCAGGTTTGCAATATCTGCTATGATACCTTTTTGTTTCCTGGAAATTCGCTTTAGTTCTTTTACAAAATCGTCGGTAGGTACAACAACAATTGCCATATTATGAAAGTTCTGCTAAGACCTCTTCAATTGTTTTTAGCTTAATCTTTCCTTCTTTATACAGGTTGATCTGTTTTACAGATCTTTTTAAACGATTATACATTACCTGTTCCGATTTAGTTAGCGGACGGGTAACGGGGTTTGTATCCTGCTTTATATTGTAATCCAAGCCAAAAGCATCCAAAACGGCCTTAATGGCCTTCTCGGTTTTTTTGTCGTCAATATTTACAGTCAGCGTAGTCATAATATGCGTTTGTATGGTAAAATTACAAAATGATATCAAATATTAAAAGCATTATTATTCGTTATAATCCTCGGCAATAAGTTTTTCCATTCAAAGAGGCCAAGTAAAAAATCAAAATCCTCGGCACCTTTGCGCAAGATTAAATTTCATGCATTTTCCCTTTAAAGCCTTTTATAAATTATCAGCCTAAATAATTAAAAGTCAGCAAACTGTAAACTCGGTAATTAATTGAATATAAACAACCAAACAAAGTAAAACCGATTTGGATATTGCTAAATATTTTAGGATTTTTGCACTTTGGAAAAAAGACCATGGTCAATAGTCCATAGACCATGTTAATTTCATGACTGCTATGGGCCATGGACTATTAACTATTATGAGTAAAGAAGCAGAAAAAGATCCGTCAAAACATATCATCATAAAGGGGGCACGTGTTCATAACCTTAAAAACATGGATGTGGCTATTCCCAAAAACAAGTTGGTTGTAGTTACAGGCATGTCGGGTTCGGGCAAATCGTCACTTGCTTTTGATACCCTTTATGCCGAAGGCCAGCGCCGTTATGTAGAGAGCCTTTCCTCGTACGCACGCCAGTTTTTAGGCCGCATGAACAAGCCCGATGTAGATTACATTAAAGGCATTGCCCCTGCTATCGCTATTGAGCAAAAGGTGATCACTTCAAACCCACGCTCAACTGTAGGTACCTCAACCGAGATCTATGACTACCTCAAACTGCTTTTCTCGCGTATAGGCAAAACCCTTTCGCCGATTTCGGGCCTGCCTGTAAAAAAAGATTCGGTGACCGATGTAGTTAATTTTATATTATCGCTGCCCAATGAAACCCAGGTAACTTTATTAGCGCCATTATACCCGCACAATAACCGCAGCTTAAAAGAAGAGCTTGCAGTATTAATGCAAAAAGGTTTTGTAAGGGTTGAATACCGGGGCAAGCTATCAAAAATTGAAGCCTTATTAGAAGATGCCAGCATAGTTGATGATGGCTCATGGCTTATTGAGGAGGCGAAAGGCGAAAGCCTGAAGGTGAAAGGAAGCTTAAAGGCGAAAAGCGAAAAGCAAAGTGAAACCGAACAACTCACCACTCACCAGTCATCACTCACCACTTATAACGCTGTACGTATAGTTGTTGATCGGATCAGTAAAAACGAAGAAGATGAAACCGTTAGCCGTTTAGGTGACTCTATACAAACGGCGTTTTTTGAAGGCAAAGGCGATTGCTACGTGCGTTACCAGGAGCCGGAGGCTGATACAGAGAAAGAACGCTTCTTTTGTGATCGTTTTGAACTGGACGGGATTAAGTTTGAAGAACCCAGTCCAAATTTTTTCAGCTTTAATAACCCTTACGGCGCCTGCAAAAAATGTGAAGGCTATGGCAAGGTTATTGGCATTGATGAGGACCTGGTGATCCCCGATAAAAGCAAATCGATATATGAAGGCGCCATTGCACCATGGCGCGGCGAAAAAATGCGCGAGTGGAACGATAATTTAGTAAGGCATGCCCTGAAATTCGACTTCCCTATACATCGCCAGTACAATCAGCTTACCCCAAAAGAGCAAAAGCTTTTATGGACAGGCAATAAATTCTTCCGCGGCCTTAATGAATTTTTTAAGGAGATGGAGGAGCAAACCTATAAAATTCAATACCGTGTTTTGCTGTCGCGATACCGGGGTAAAACCACTTGCCCCGAATGCATGGGCAGTCGTTTGCGCCAGGATGCCTCATACGTAAAGATCAACGAACGCTCAATAACCGATGTGGTATTGATGCCCCTGGATAAAGCGTTGGGATTTTTCGAGGGTTTACAATTAAACGAAACTGATGTAAAAATTGGCAAGCGTTTATTAATGGAGATCACCAACCGTTTGGTGTTCCTGAATGATGTAGGTTTAAGTTATTTAACGCTTAACCGTTTATCAAACACACTATCGGGCGGCGAATCGCAACGGATTAACCTGGCTACCTCTTTAGGCAGTAGCCTGGTGGGCTCGGTATATGTATTGGACGAACCAAGCATCGGCTTACACCCACGCGATACCCAGCGATTAATAGGTGTTCTTAAATCCCTTCGGGATGTAGGCAATACCGTTTTGGTGGTTGAACACGAAGAAGAGATCATGAAAGCCGCCGACCATATCATAGATATTGGTCCCGAAGCAGGTACCCATGGCGGCGAGCTGATATTTACCGGCACATATGATGAGATTATAAAGGACGATAACAGCCTGACCGGCAGATACCTGAGCGGGAAAGAAGAAATTGCCATACCTGCCACGCGCCGCAAATGGAATGATTTTATTGAGATAAAAGGCGGGCGCGAAAACAACCTGCAACAGGTTAACGCTAAATTCCCGTTGGGCATACTTACCGTGGTTACAGGTGTATCCGGCTCGGGCAAAACAAGTTTGGTTAAACGCATCCTGGCCCCTGCGCTTCAAAAAACGCTGGGTAATTACTCTGGCGAACAAACCGGATCATACGATAGCATTGATGGCGATTACGCAAAAATTGAACAGGTGGAGCTGGTTGACCAAAACCCTATCGGCCGTTCGTCGCGCTCAAACCCGGTTACCTATGTAAAAGCCTGGGACGAGATCCGTAACCTATATGCTGCACAACCTGCCGCCAAGGCCGCTGGGTTAAAGCCATCTGCATTCTCGTTTAACGTAGAGGGTGGCCGGTGTGATGTTTGCCAGGGCGAGGGTGAGGTGAAGATAGAGATGCAGTTTATGGCCGACATATTTTTAACCTGCGAAACCTGTGGCGGCAATCGCTTTAAACAGCATATACTTGATATTACCTACAACGAAAAAAACGTAGCCGAAGTGCTGCATATGACCATTGATGAAGCTCTGCAGTTCTTTGCCAAAGAGCCTAAAATCATCTCCAAAATAAAACCTTTGGTTGATGTTGGTTTGGGATATGTGCAATTGGGCCAGTCGTCTAACACACTTTCGGGCGGCGAGGCGCAGCGCATTAAGCTGGCATCGTTCCTGGTAAAGGGTAACAATACGCATAAAACGCTTTTCATTTTTGATGAGCCTACAACCGGGCTGCATTTTGCCGACATTAAAAAACTGCTTAAATCGTTTGATGCACTGTTGGAACATGGTAACACCATTATTGTAATTGAGCATAATATGGATGTTATAAAATGTGCCGACTGGGTTATCGACATCGGTCCCGAAGGCGGCGACCGTGGCGGTAAAGTTGTATTTGAAGGCGTGCCCGAGGCTCTTATTAAAGAGAAAAAATCACATACCGGGCATTATTTAAAGGAGCGGTTTGGGAAGTAAGGCCATCGATTTATATCAGAACCGGGATTAAACAGATTTTTCGGATTATGGGATTTTCTTTATAGAGGCGCATACTTGCGTCTCTAACTATATCCAGGGACCATTTCCAGGTTGGATATACATGCGGCAGACGGAATTATATGCATTGTCTCCCTTCACTCATTTCAGCTTAAATTTTATTTTGATATTCCGATCAGGAATATTTACATTTACTCTACAAAGCCTAAATATTCTATATCTTCCTTTTAAACAAGCGCTTAGCTTGCATATTTTTCTTTTTTTGTTAACCAATAACCTTTAAGATCATGTCAGGTACAAAAGAATTTTATGACGATGTCCGCCCGATGTTTGGCGGTCATATGGCACAAAGCCAGATTGATGGTATCGAAACCATATTAAAAGCGACTACAGATGCCGGTATTACCGATGAACGCAAAGTGGCCTACATGCTGGCTACCGTTTTTCATGAATGCGCCAAAAAAATGCAGCCCATAAACGAATTTGGCAAAGGCGCCGGGCACCCTTATGGCGAAAAGTTTAAGATGGGTGGCGGCCCCGGCCATCGCATCCCTTACAGCACACCCGATAAATTATACTATGGCCGGGGCTATGTACAGTTAACCTGGTATGAAAACTACGAAAACATGGGCCGGCTGCTACACGTTGATTTACTTAATAACCCCGAAATGGCCTTAGAGCCCTCAGTAGCCGCGGCCATCCTGGTAAAAGGAATGACTGGTGGTTTATTCACCGGTGTTGGTTTGGGTAAATATTTTAATGATGAGGTTACCGACTGGGTAAACGCCCGCAAAATAATCAATGGCCTCGATGCTGCCCAAACTATAGCCGGCTATGCGCAGGTATTTTACAAAGGCTTAACAGAAGAAGTTGCTATGGCTTAGGTAGTTATAAAATACCGAGGAACTCTGAAGGGGGATGGCGTTTTAAAAGATTTGTCATCCTGAACGGAGTATTTGTCATCCTGAACGGAGTGAAGGATCTATTCGCAGACTGTACAGGGCGAAGAAGCATGGCGGAGAGCAGATCCTTCACTCCGTTCAGGATGACAAAAGAGTTTCTTTAGTAAGTACATCACAGATAGGTACGAAGCAATGGCGATCTATTTATTTTAAACCGCTTTTCGTAAAAAAAAGTCGATACGTAGGCGTTATGAGCCTATAGCCAAACTACTTGCCTCCGGTTTTAACATACATGTAAATAATACCGCCAATAACGGTAATAGCCAGTACAATAAGCCCGGTAACGCCCTTTTTTTTATCCTGGCGCATAAGCCAAACTAAAAATGCAACCAGCGGCAGTACAAATACCGCCCAGAATATTAATGATGGAATGTTCATATAGCTCAAGCCCCCCAGCCCCCTAAAGGGGGAGTTTTTTTAATTAATTATATAGTTAATACCTCCTGTTCCCCCTTTAGGGGGCCGGGGGCTAAAATATCATCCTCGCCATAGGTGCAACCTCCTGTCCTACAAAGTCTCCTTTTAAATATTTATAGTAACCGGCAATAGCAATCATGGCAGCATTGTCTGTACAGTATTCCATTTTAGGGATAAAACTTTCCCAGCCATTCTTTTCGCAAAGCGATTGCAGGCCTTGTCTTAAACCTGTATTGGCCGATACTCCACCCGCCAAAGCCAGCTGCTTTATGCCATGCTCCTTTGCAGCTTTTTGAAGTTTGTTTAGTAATATGGTAACAATCCGCATCTCTACAGAAGCGCAGATATTTGGCAGGTTCTGGCTGATAAAATCAGGATTTTTCGCAACATTATCCCTTATAAAATAAAGTATAGCCGTTTTTAAGCCGCTAAAGCTAAAATTGAAGCCGGGGATCTGCGGCTCGGGGAATTTATAAGCATCCGGGTTACCCAGGCGTGCGTATTTATCAATCAGCGGTCCGCCGGGATACGGCAAGCCTAAAATTTTGCTGGTTTTATCCATAGCCTCGCCGGCGGCGTCATCTAAAGTTTGGCCGATGATCTCCATATCAAAATAATCCTTCACCAGTACTATTTGCGTGTGCCCGCCAGATACGGTGAGGCATAAAAACGGAAATGTCGGCTTATGATCGCCAATAAAATGCGCCAATATATGGGCCTGCATATGGTTTATTTCAACCAGCGGAGCCTTTTGAGCCAGCGCAAATCCCTTGGCAAAGGATACCCCAACTAATAGCGAACCTAAAAGTCCCGGACCGCGCGTAAAAGCTACCGCATCAATATCATTTTTGTTTACTTTTGCGTTCAATAACGCTTGTTGAACAGCCGGAACAATATTTTGCTGATGAACCCTTGAGGCAAGCTCAGGGACCACACCGCCGTATGCTTCGTGAATGCTTTGATTGGCAATAACATTGCTTAATATTACCCCATCAACGCAAACAGAAGCCGAGGTATCATCACATGAAGATTCAATTCCTAATATTACAGGCACTTTTTTAAGTCAAAAGTCAAAAGGTAAAAGTCAAAAGACCTTTATTATTGACAGATTATAAATTAAATTCAGAAAGTAAAACTTTTCGGGCGTTTTTGAATTTTTACTTTTGAATTTTTAATTAAACACAAAGTTATTAAAAAAGCACTCAAAATAGTATTCGGGCTGGTGTTGTTGATATTATTGACACTAAGCATACTTTTATTGGCTTTTCAATATAAACCCGTGCAAACATGGGCCGCAAAAAAAGCGACCAAATATTTGTCGGATGAGTTGCAAACCACTGTTGATATAAAAAGTCTTTATTTAAGACCTTTTTCGTCGGTTGTGCTTGAGGGGCTTTATATATTGGATAAAAAAAAAGACACCCTTTTAAGCACGCCAAAACTGGTTGTTGATGTTAATGGCTTCTCGCTGTTTAACAGCATTAAAAATCGTGTCATCAATTTTGAATCGATAGCGCTTGATAACGGCTCCTTCTACCTCAAAAAACAAAAAGACAGCACCACCAATCTTAAATTTATTATTGATTACTTTAGCTCAGCCGCTACCCCCAAAACAAAAAGCAAACCCTGGACGCTTAATTTTGACAAGATCGCTATCAATAATTTTCATTTCAGGTATAAAAACCAGCTGGTTGATACGGTAACGCCCCAGGTTAACTTTGAAGATATTGATGTTAAGCATTTTAGTACAGTAGTACTGGGGATGGACCTTAAAAACCACTTATTTAAGGCCAATGTACAAAAACTAACCCTACAGGAAAAAAGCGGTTTCTACGTTAAAAACTTACGCTCCAACATCACTATTGATACCAACCAGATCCTGGCGCAAAATCTTCATATAAAAACAGGGCACTCCGATTTGAAGGATTATTTCAGGATGCGGTTTAAATCATTTAATGATTTTGCAAGGTTTACAAGCAAGGTTTATATGGATGCCGATTTTAAATCATCACGTATATCATCGGCAGATATAGCGTACTTCACCAGCGGGCTTGAAAAGGTAAGCTTTGACCTTGGCTTAGAAGGGCGGGCCAGGGGGCCTGTAAGTAACTTAAAATCGAAAGGTGTTACCATTACCGGCGGGCAGGCTACTTTTATAAAAGGCGATTTTAATTTAAGGGGATTGCCCGATTGGGATAATACTTTCCTTGAACTGAAGTTTGAGCAGATAGCATCCAATAAAAAAGATATCGACTATCTCATCAGCCATTTTTCGGGTCAGCCAAACCTTAAGGCTCCTGATATTATAAACAAATTTGGCAATATCAACTTTACCGGCAGGTTCACCGGCTTACAAAATGACTTTGTAGCCTATGGTATTTTTAAAACCAAACTTGGCCGGTTCGATTCGGACATTAATCTTAAGATAGATAAAAAAGGTAAACCCAGCTACAGCGGCAAACTGAACGCCTTCAACTTCGATCTTGGTACGTTGCTTGACGAAAGCACTGTTGGCCGCACTACTTTTACATCAAACATACAAGGTAGCGGCGATAAACTTAAAACCCTGAGCGAACAAGGTGATGCGCGAATTAAATACCTCGACTTTAATAACTACACTTATAACAACCTTAACATTAAAGGCTCTTTTATTAAAAAACTGGCAAACGGGCATATCACCATTAACGATAAAAATTTAAAACTCGACCTTAAAGGCAAGGTTAATTTAAACCCCGAGCTACCATCCTATGATCTTACGGCTACCATTAAGGATGCTAAATTAAATGCTTTAAAACTTATAAAGGATACCATTACCTTAAGCACCCAGTTAAAAACCAAATTTTCTGGTAATAACCTTGAGAATTTGCAGGGAAGCATTTTATTATCCCCTATCAGGATTATTGACCCGAGAAATAATTACCTGGCCGATTCATTGTACCTATCGGCCAACGGCCAGGGCAATGCAAGAGAAATAGCCCTTAAATCCGACTTTGCCGATGCCAATATTAAAGGCAGTTTTGACCTGGCCACCTTGCCATCGTATTTTAAAACCATTGTTAAAAAATATATCCCCTCTATAAAAACCACTATTGTACCACCAAAGCCCGAGCAATTTGATTTTAATCTGTCAATCAAAAAGCTCGATCCGCTTATGGCAATATTTTTACCAAAACTAACATTTCCTGATCAGGGTACTTTTACCGGGCAATTTGATTCAAGAAATAAAACGGCAACTTTATCGGGCTATATCAAAACCATAAAATATGGTAAAACCGTTTTTCATGATTTTATTATTGATGAGAGCACTGCCGACAGCCTGCTGGGCGTCAATCTTTCATTAAGCAGGGTTGATCTTACAGACAGCCTGTTTATAAAAGACATCAACATTACCAACTTCCTCAAAAACGACAGCCTGAACTTTAACATTAAGCTATCGGATAAAAACGCGGTAAATCAGCTGGATCTTTACGGCCTTGTTGAATTTGGCCGCGATACTACTGCCAAACTAAAATTGCTGCCATCAGATATTATCCTGGAGAAAGAAAAATGGAAGATACAGGAACAGGTGCGCATCCGCCTGCTTGATGGTAAAACCCAGGTATCGGGTTTCGAGCTGTCAAACGGCATACAAAAGGTACGCATAAACGGATTCATATCTGATAACCCTGCCGATGAGCTTAAACTTTCGTTCGAGAAGTTTAACATGCGAACGCTTAACCAGCTTACCAAAACATCGGGTATATTTTTAAAAGGCGCGCTTAATGGAGATGTTAAGATGACGGGCATCACCAAATCGCCGGGCGTCGACGCGCATTTATCCATCGATTCGCTTACCATGAACAAAACCCTTATTGGTGATGTAAAACTGGTATCAACCCTTGGCAACGACCGCAAACAGGCAGATATGAAACTTAATATCGTAAATCGCGGACTTGAAACCATGAATCTTTCGGGAATTTACGCCTTTGGAAAGGATACGGAAGATAACCTGGATTTTGATGTGAAAATGAACCAGACAGAAGCCATCATTTTTGAACCTTTTATAAAAGACCTTGTATCTGATGTAAAGGGAAACATATCTACCAACTTAAAACTCACGGGCAGTCCCTCAAAACCGAAACTTAATGGCGATGTTACCCTGGTAAATACAGGTGTTACAGTTAATTATTTAAAAACAGCCTACACTGTAAACACCAGGGTAAATGTGGAAAATAGTGTTATTAAAATCAACGACATGGTGCTAAAGGATAAACGTGGCGGCACCGGCATCGCTAATGGAACCGTTGATTTAAATAATCCATCAAACCCGGATATTGAGGTTGATTTAAAAGCGACTAACCTATTGGCACTTAATACAACCTTTAAGGATAACCATATTTACTATGGTACTGCTTACGGTACGGGCAACTTTAGCTTTAAAGGCCCGGTTGATAACATGAAAATTGATATTACCGCCCGTACACAGGCCGGTACTATTTTTAACATACCGCTCAATACATCGGCAACAGCAAGCGAATATGATTTTATAAAATTTGTGAGCCATAGCGATACCGCAAAAGTTGTTGCTAAAGAACGCGCCTTTAATGGTGTTACCCTTAATTTTGACTTAAGCGCCGACGAGAAGACCGTTGTTAGGATAACTACCGATTACGGTCAGCTGGAAGGAAGCGGCGTGGCC
This sequence comes from Mucilaginibacter sp. P5_A4, assembly GCF_056400605.1. Classification (NCBI taxonomy): domain Bacteria; kingdom Pseudomonadati; phylum Bacteroidota; class Sphingobacteriia; order Sphingobacteriales; family Sphingobacteriaceae; genus Mucilaginibacter; species Mucilaginibacter sp. P5_A4. The sequence continues at coordinate 33,465 of NZ_JBFUKX010000009.1, forward strand.
AACAACCTGAAGCTAAACATTAATAGCTTGGGCGATTTTGAAATGTATGGCGACTTTTTGATAACCACCGGTAAATTTGAGTTTACGGCCAAAAACTTTATCAGTAAAAACTTTACGGTAAGCCAGGGTGGTACCATCAGGTGGACAGGGAACCCCGCAAACGCCGAGATAAATCTGAAAGCCTTATACGAAGTACGTACAAACCGGGCGCCGCTTTATACAGCCGCGGGCCTGCAATCGGCAAATACCAACCAGGTACTGGTGCAGGCAGAATTGATCCTGACCAAATCGTTATTACAACCAACTATTGATTTCGACTTTAACTTCCCTACCGATCCATCTGTTAAGGATGATTTGGCAACCTATCTTTCTGATGCCAATAACCGCAGTCAGCAGGCAATCAGCATCATTGTACGGCGCAGCTTTAACTCGGGTAATAACGGCAGTTTAACCAACCAGGTTATAAGCACAGCAGGCGAGGCTGTGAGTGAGTTTGCCTTCAATAAGCTGAATAGCCTGATAGCACAATCAAACATTAAAAACTTCGATTTAAATATCCGTTCGTTCAACGAAGCCAGCGCATCAGTAAGATTTTTTAACAGCAGGCTATCTTTTAACGGAAGCTTGTTTACCAATACAGGCTCCAACGATCTTTTTAATAATAATACCAGCCTTTTCAATCAAAAATTTGATGTAATTACAAAAGATTTTGAGGCATTATACCAGATCAGGAAAGATGGCAACCTTACTGCAAGGTACTCTTACAGAGTATTGAACAGCACCACACTAAACAGCCTCACCACCACCTTGCAGCCGCAGTATGTTAACGGAATAGGTTTGGTGTATCAAAGAGATTTTGATACGTTTAAAGAGTTTATCCGTAATCTTTTCCGCAGTGGCGGCAGGCGTCGCCAGGCCCCTCCCCCCCCTTTACCGGTAACCAATCCAAACCCGATAGTTACAAAACCCGATGATGAGGATTGATTGAGGGGAGATGTGCAGATAATGATGATTAATCATCAGCCCCATTTTTCATTCATCTGAAATCTGCACATCTGGAATCTTCACATCTATTAATTAGTGATCGCGCATAATAGCGTGATCCATTTTATCGCGTTTGGTGCGCAGGTATAATTCGTTATGCGGGTTCGAAGCAATCTCGATAGGTACATTTTCAACCACTTCTAATCCGTAGCCAATTAAACCAGCACGTTTTTTGGGGTTGTTGCTCATCAGCCGCATTTTTGAGATACCCAGGCTCCGCAATATCTGTGCGCCAATACCATAATCACGCTGATCCATTTTAAAGCCAAGCTTAACGTTGGCTTCAACGGTATCATAACCATTTTCCTGCAGGTGATAGGCTTTTAATTTGTTGATTAAACCAATACCACGTCCTTCCTGGTTCATATAAATAACCACACCCTTGCCTTCTTTACTTATCATCTCCATAGCTTTATGCAGCTGCGGCCCGCAATCGCAACGGCACGAGCCAAAAATATCCCCGGTAACACATGAACTATGCACACGGGTTAAAACAGGCTCACCGGGCTCCCACGTGCCTTTTACAAGGGCAAGATGATGCTCGCCGGTATCAACCTGTGTGTAGGCTATCATTTCAAAATCGCCCCACTCAGTTGGCATTTGTACCGATACTTCCTTTTTCACCATAGTTTCGGTGCTCAGGCGGTAAGCAATCAGGTCTTTTATAGAAACAATTTTGAGGTTAAATTCTTTTGCCATCACCAGCAGGTCAGGCAAACGGGCCATATCGCCATCCTCCTTCATAATTTCACATATTACGCCTGCGGGTTCAAACCCTGCCAAAACAGCCAGGTCAATAGCAGCTTCGGTATGGCCGGTCCTGCGCAAAACGCCACCATCCTGGGCAATCAGCGGGAAAATATGCCCGGGCCTGCCCAGGTCCTCCGGTTTGGTTAAGGGGTCAATTAAAGCCAAAGTGGTTTTTGAACGGTCGGTAGCCGAAATACCGGTTGTACAGCCATGCCCAAGCAGATCAACAGAAACAGTGAAGTTAGTTTCGTGCGAGGTGGTATTATGGCTCACCATGGGTTCAAGATCAAGCTCACGGGCCCGGCTCTTGGTAATAGGTGCGCATACCAGGCCGCGACCATAGCGCACCATAAAATTTATAGCTTCGGGGGTGGCATTACGTGCTGCAGTTAAAAAGTCACCTTCATTTTCGCGATCTTCATCATCAACTACAATGATCATTTTACCTGCCTGTATATCTTCGATAGCTTCTTGTATTGTATTTAACATTGTATGTACATTACGTATGGCCAGCTAAAAAGGCTGCCACGGTATATTAAAGTTTAAACAAATTTAAAGTATATTAAAATGATTCTGGTCGGTGGTATGTAAAATCATCTCCTTTAACTTTTTATGAGAAGAAGAACGAAAAGATAAAAGATAAAGGAAGAAAAAAAGCAGAAACAGGTGATCTCATCTTTTTCTTTTAGCCTTCCATCCTTTGTTTCAAATACTTTTAAGCCGTTTTGCGTTTAAATATCTTGTTAAAAAACCGCTTGTAAGCTTCCATATCAAATAAAGCAGAATCGGTTGCCGCCTTGTATGACAGGAACAGTCCTATTGGCGTTAACACGATTATGGCAATCCACATCCCAAAAAAGGTAGAAACATTGCCTGCTTTTACAGATTTTTCGCCAATGGTTGATATGATATAATAAATCAGGAAAAATACCACCGAAATTACAACCGGCAAACCCAAACCACCTTTCCGGATTATAGCCCCCAGCGGTGCGCCTATTAAAAACAAAGCAATACAGGCTGCAGACAGTGTGAATTTTTTTTGAACCTCAGACGCATATCTGCGAATGGTCATGGCATCGAAATTATATTTTTCGGTACGGTTTTTTAGCACATCCTTTATTGAACGCACCTCGGATGCGGCGCTTGACAGGGTCATTACCTGGTCGCTAATTGTCATGCTTTTTAACAGATCCTTATCGGCAGGTATATATTTTATTTTTTTATCCGGCCTGGCAGGCATGTTGAAATACTTGATATAAGGGGTAACAAGCTTATAATTCAAAACAACAGCAGCATCAACCGCGCGCTGGCTCGAGTCGATAAACTTTCTCAACTGCTTTAAATTCATCATTTGCGATGCTTGCTTAAACTCGTTTTCATCGGTACGGGTAAGTTTAAAGCTCGATAGGTCAAACTTTTGCTCACTCTCTTTAAACCGGAAACGGGTTAATCGCTGGCGCATATTATAATTAGCCCCATCGCTTCTTGACTCCACATAGTTTACCCCATCTTTTAGTTTTAAAACAAGGTATTTATCGCCCATGGTACGAAACATGGTACCCTCGCGGGCCAGGGTAACTTCTGTATTGTTTTCCTCGTCGTTTTTTTTGTATATCATGATGTCATACAAGCGCTGCCCATCAGGATCTTTTCTTTTTACCCTGATGGTATAGCCCGGAAAACTTGCACTAAAAACCCCCTCGGGCAACAAATCGGCCGATTTTTGCTTACGGGCATCGTACAGCAACGAAAAATATTTAAGATTTGCTACGGGTAGCATATAATCAGAAAAAAAGAACGCGGCAGTACTTAAAATGGATATAATAACAATCATAGGGTACATTGCCCGGCGTAATGAAATCCCTGCAGCTTTAATGGCTACCAGTTCATAATTTTCGCCAAGCGCGCCATAGGTCATGATGGTTGAAAGCAGTACAGATAGCGGAAGAGCCATAGCCACATTGGTAGCCGAGTTATACATCATCAGCTCAAGAATGGTGTACCAGGCAAAGCCTTTGCCTATCAAATCGTCAATGTATTTAAACAAAAACAGCATCAGCAATACAAACATTACAATGAAAAGCGTAACTGCAAAAGGCCGTATAAATGATTTAAGCAGTAAAAGATGGATCTTTTTCATCGGGGCAATTTGTATTTAACAGGATTTAAAACCGCATACTAATGCAGGTTAATTTTCATTAACGCAAAATTAGCGTTTCGCAATACAAAATTAGCTAAAATTATATGGCCTTAAGCGCCCAATACACTTATGAGGTAATCGATCTGGTTATCCCAAATAAGTTTACGTTCAGAAATCAGGTCTTCAGTAGCAAAATCCGTAATAGCCAGCGCAACATCATTGGTAAGCTCATCCTGCAAAATTTCCATCTCAAAATAGCATTGCGGTTCGTCATCCACCCACTTAAATCTTACCAGCTTGTTTTCTTTTACAGTAATAAGTTTTGCTTTTTGAGGTTCACCGTCCCAGGTAAAAGTATAAACCTGGTCGCGTATATTTACATCATCGGCAAACCATTGTGCTAACCCGTTAGGTTCATTTAAAAAAGTGAACAGTATTCTTGGAGATGATTTTATCTCATATTCTATAGTAAATTTCTTTTTTTCGGACATCGAGGTTTATACTTGAAAACGGGTTAAGCCGTAAATGTTAACATTTTTTCTAAAGAAAACGAATTTCTGCTATATTTGCAAACCTTTTTAAGGATGGCGATTGTTTTATAAACATAGCCGCTCTTTTTAATAACCATTAAAAGAGAGTATTAATTAAAAACGGCGGGGTAGCTCAGATGGTTAGAGCGTAGGATTCATAACCCTAAGGTCGGCAGTTCGATCCTGCTCCCCGCTACATTGGCAGAAAGCCCCTTGAAAAAGGGGCTTTTCTTGTATTCCACCCTCCTGTTTACTGCATACGTTTTATATTCACCTGCTTTTAACCAGATCTACATCGGCTATACCTCCGATATAGCTAACCGCTTACTTTCCCATAACGAATTAGCCACGAAAGGGCATACCATAAAGTACCGTCCGTGGTAATTGCATACACTGAGGTCTGTTCAACAAAAGCCGAGGCGATTAAAAGAGAAAAGCAATTAAAATCTGCAAATGGCAGAAAATTCATTCGGGATATTATCAAAACAAATTTTCTAGTTCAGATGATTAGGTACTTGCGTTTCCCGGAGAGGACGTTTAGGCTACCACGCATAATGTCAAGATTTTATTTACAAAGTTTACATTTTTATTTACAATCCAAATTCGTTGCGCCGAAAAATAGCAAAGTAGATTCGCTGAATCAATGCTAATAGGATCAATTAATAAAAAATTATGAAATACATGCACGTATATGCTTTGTTCTTAATGTTTGTTTTTCTCACTTCCTGTGGACAAAACCAAACAAACGTACCAAAGGATAATATCAAGTCCGAAATTAAAGACATAGGGCCTAACATAATGGTTCGTGTTATAAAAAAAGGCAGAAATGCCACCATTTTGATTGCTGGCCCGAACAACTCATCATTTGGTGATGTTTTTCGATACGATGGAAAATCTTTTACTAATCTCACAAGTAAAATAGGTTCGCACCGATTCTGGGATGTATTAGAAGATCGACGAGGAAATATTTGGTTCACTTCTACTGATTCAGGCGTTTATTATTACAACGGGAAATCCATTCAACATTTCACAACCACGGAGGGACTTGCCAATAATCGGGTTATGTCTGTTTATGAAGATAAAGCCGGCATTATTTGGTTCGGCACCGGAGCTGGAATAAGCCGTTACGATTGGAAATCTTTTCTAAATTTTAAAAATCCGAACCCCTCGCGTTTTTATAAAGGAGGAAATTGGAATAATGATATTACTACAATCATTGAAGATAAAACCGGGAAATTATGGGTTGGCACAAGAGGCGACGCCTTTGTTTATGACGGAAAAACATTTACCCCGTTAATCCATAAGGGCAAAACTTTTACAAACGTTTGGAGTATAATCGAAGATAGAAAAGGCAATATTTGGCTTGGTGACGTGACCCATGGCCTTTGGCGCTATGACCCTTCGACTGAGCTCAGGGCAGGCACTGGTACCTTTACTAATGTATCGGAGAGGGGTGCTTATGCTATAATCGAAGATAAAAAAGGAAACATCTGGACTACTGGTCCAGTAAATTCTGCTCATGTGGCGGTCTGGGCACTTTCCCGTTATGATGCAAAGTCCTTGTATAGTAATAAGCCCACTGTAGCCGAAATCATGTCGGGAGATGCTTTTTTGGGGCTTTTGGAAGCTAACGATGGAAGTATTTGGTTTGGATCTGCGACAGGAGTTTATCGTTATGATGGAAAGACCATCACGGACTTTTATAGTAAAGACGGTCAAAAAAAATACATCATAGATATGAAGCAAAGTGTTATAATATGGAAAGGTTCTATGCTACTTGGTACATGGGAAGGTTCTATGTTTCTTGGTGATGGTACAAGTACAGGGGACGTTGATATATTAAAAGGAGAATTGTTGATCGAAAACCGTCATCTCGTGGGCGGTGCAGTTGAAGTGGACATGAATACGATTGAACAAAAATTTGATGATCAGCGTCCACACAATAAATTACCTCCATTTTTTGATGTCAAAAAATTCCCTGTTTCTACATTCGCAATTACGAAGGTTGAAACAGTGAATGATGGAAAAGTTACAGGGAACGGCAACATGACCATTGAAGGGATCGCAAGTATAAAAGTTACAGGGAACCTGACCATTGAAGGGATCACAAAGGCAGTTACTTTTCCAGCCAGCATGCATTTTAAGGACGGAATGGACGGAACTGTCGTGGTGAATGGCGCGCTGATCGTTGATCGAACAGATTGGGGTATTGATTACAGATCAGAAAAGCATTTTGATTCAACTATTTCGGACGACGTTAAACTCCTTATGAAAATCGTAGCAAAAAAATATAGCAGATAATTTGAGATTCAGGTCTGTAATTAATTCTAAATCACTTAAAAAGTTCGACATATCGCCGGTTCCTCCTACTTGAAAGAATGCCACCCGAAAGAGTGGCCTTTGTTATTTTAATGCATTTTTGGCTAACCCTGGTGTGGTGTTATCACCATAGCCTGGGTTAAAATTTACAAGGTATTAGGGGTAAACAGCTTCCATTTCCCCTCGGAGACGACTTCTACGGTATCGTCGATCACTTTAATGGCGGTCTGATCATCGATAGCATATGACGGTACCGATATCGTAGCGGCCAACTTTTCCAGGTTGGCCAGGGAATTTTCCGGAAACCACTCATGATCCAAATGCGGATGCAGTGCAAAATCAACCAGCCCCAGCGATTTATCGCTTTCTGCTGGCAGCATATGACCACTGTAGGTTGTTCCAAAGCGGGTCATCACCATACTCCCAGCGCTCAAGCCCACGTAGACTGTCTTACGCAGCAACGACGGCAAGAGGTCTGCCAGTCCGGACTGCTGCATCCAGTAGCACAGATACTGGCAGTCGCCGCCTCCAACCAGCAGGGCGTCAGTTTCCTGGAGCATGGGGACCCAAAGCTCTTGTTTGATGCTGGGTACCGCAGTGAGCTCCAGCACTCCCAACGATTTCCAACCCAATTCGCAGAAAGGGTCACCAAGTGATCCGCAAATCACCTTTCGTGCTATGCCAGCACCGCCGGCTATGGCGTATATCGCGGTGGGGACGAAAAGCGCGTTCGCCTCGGCAATCGGTTTGTCCAGGAGTTCAACCAGCGCGTTATGGATGCTCGTATTGCTGATGCCGGCGGAAGTGAGAAGAAGCTTCATAATTTCTTTCTTAGGCTATTGTTCGCCCTGCTTGGTAGTCTATTTCTTATTTGTCAATAACAAATGTTAATTCAAAGGTTGAAATTAAATTATAGATCGCAAAAATATTTAAGGCAATCAAAGCATATCTTTCACTTTCGGCTACTGAAAGATGAGCCTGTTACATTTAATTGTGACAGGTTTTTTAATTTGGGTATAACATACTGCATTGTTACTATTATTTAACAGCTCGACTAATAACCCCATCTCCGCCTCATTTCACAGCCCTAAAACCATCCGGAATAATTATTTTAAAAAACACTTTGGAATGCAAAGTGTTTTTATTTAACTTTGAATAACAAAGTACTTTTATCAACAAAAAAATATTAATATGAAAATTTCAAGAACAAAATTTGTTATTCTCTTCCTCGTTTTTGGATTTGCCTTTCAATTTATCTCTAACTCACTTTTGGGACCGGATGTCAGGCTCTTTCCTGCACATGGCGAGTCTTTCCTGGGAACGGGATCACCTATAGTTTGGAAGAGTATCGTATCCACAATATTATTACCTATCAAAATTGTTTTGATAGGCCCCCTGTTGCCCTTTATTGCCTTTTTAAGACAAGAACCGGATACGCCACCCCCATTTTTTCTTATCGGGTTTGCTATCTACTGGACTATCCTTGCCCTAACTATTCATTATCTCCTTAGTAAAATAAAGCGTTCTCGTAGCTAAAAAAACCCCCATTAGCTTCGATAGATGAGCAATAAAAAAATTTAAATTATTTCTGAAATCAATCGTAGATCATTCAAAAAGTTCGACATTTTGCCAGTTTAACAGCGAGAAAGCTGCCTGGTAAAATCTGATGGCTTTTCTTGTTATATTTGAATATGTATATGGTATACGTACTACATTCAATAAAATCTATATCGGCTACTCCTCAAATATGCTATCTTTCAAAATGCAGCACCAGGAATTTGAGCCTCCCGAAGAGTTACGGGATATCATAAAATGCTTTTGGTACAACAGAAGAGATTCCGGAGAACTACAATCGGGTTTTGAGGTGCAACCTGATGGCTACGCTGAAATTATCTTTCATTTCGGAAGCGGCTGTAGCATTTCTTACAATGGAGGCTTGCAGCCATTGCCATCACCGTTTATGATGGGGCTGCTCAATCAGCCTGCTGTTTTTTACACAAAAAGCCGTTTAGATATCATTGGCATCAGGTGCTTTCCCTGGACCGTGTTCGATTTGCTCGGGCTGCCGCCCGGTAAAGGCGGGGTGCGCACATTTGAGCATCCCATCGCCCGGCTTCAATCTACATTGAATAAGTGCATTGAAGCCGGCAGGATAGATGAAGCGTTGGCCCAGGTAAAACAGTATTTCCTGGATGCACGGTCGAGAATCGCTACCAGCAGTATGCTATTCAAAGCGGGAGTTGCTATGAGGGGTGCAAACGGCACCATGCCAGTAAGACAGGTAGCGGTGGCGGCTCATGCCACGGTTCGTACACTGGAAAGAAACTTCAAGCAATCTTCTGGCTATACCGTTAAAGACGTATCAGCTCTGATGCGCTTTGAGCAGGTACGAAACCGATTATGGCTTTATCCGGATATTAACCTTGCCGGCTTAGCTCATGAGCTGGGCTATACGGATCAATCCCATCTAAGCAGAGAATTCAAACGCTATAGCGGCACTACGCCCGCAGCCTTCGCGCGAAAAGCAAAGAAAGGAAAACAGGCTTTAAGCAGCGATTTTGTCGCGTTTATACAAGCCTGACGCAGGAGCATTCCAGACTTTTGTGTTTCAATCATTCTATATGAAAGCAACACTTGAAAGCAAGAAATTCACACAAAATCATTCTGTTCACGATGTAATCATTTCCGGCGCAGGGCCTGTAGGCCTATTTCTCGCCTGTGAACTGGCCCTGGCCAAATGTTCAGTCCTGATACTGGAAAAGGCGGAGAATCCACACTCGCCCTTAAAGCAACTTCCCTTCGGGATACGGGGACTTTCGGCGCCTACTATTGAAGCCTTTTACCGTCGTGGATTGCTAAAAGAACTTGAGGTACATAAACGCCTTAAAAACCCCCACCAAAACGCCGTACTCGGGCCACGTCGTCAGGCAGGACACTTCGGCGGCATTCCATTCCATGACGGCGATATCGACACCTCCCAGTGGAAGTATCGGCTGCCAGGCTCTACAGAAACCAGTTTAATTTCTGAAATGGAGGAGCTTGAAACGATGCTATCCCGCCGCGCAGAATCCCTGGGTGTAGTATTCAGGCGCGGGCTTGCTATTACCGGCTTTCATCAAACCTGGAACGGCGTAACTGTTCGGTCTGGCAACCAATCATTTAAAGGTAAATGGCTGGTGGGTTGCGATGGAAGCCGTAGTGGTGTTCGCAAGGCAGGCGGTTTTGAATTCGCCGGTACGGAGCCGGAATTTACCGGCTACTCTGCGAAAGTGGACATCGCCGATCCGGAGAAGCTCGGTCCAGGCCGAAACGTGACACCAACAGGCATGTACCTGCAATCGCAGCCAGGCTACCTGTTGATACAGGATTTTGACGGTGGGCGATTTCATAATTCAAAAGAGCCAATCACACCCGAACATGTGCAGGAGGTACTTCGCCGCATCTCGAACACCGACGTAACTATCAGCGCCCTGCATTTCGCAACCACATGGACCGACCGGGCACGGCAGGCCACAACCTACCGCAACGGACGGGTACTTTTAGCCGGCGACGCCGCGCACATTCACGCGCCATTGGGGGGCCAGGGACTTAACCTTGGGCTGGGCGATGCCATGAACCTGGGCTGGAAGCTTGCCGCAACCATCCAGGAGAAAGCTCCTGAAGGCTTGCTGGATAGTTATTATACCGAACGGCACCCCATTGGGGCACAGGTTTTGGATTGGTCACGCGCCCAGGTTGCAATCATGAAACCAGGTCCCGATGCCCGCGCGCTGTATGCAATTATCCGCGATCTTATCAATACGCGCGATGGCGCCACCTATTTTGCAGGAAGGGTGTGGGGTGTCCACACACACTACAATCTCGGTGGCGACCACCCTTTGGCAGGTCACAGCGTTCCCAACTTTGAGCTGGAAGACGGTGCAAGGATTGGCGATTTAATGCACGCTGGTCAAGGGATACTGCTCGATTTTGACAGGAATGTTTCACTTAAAACTTTGGCGGGTGAATATGGCGACCGATTGAAGTATGTTTCAGGTAGTGCAAAAGACCGATTAGCTGTAAGCTCCCTACTGATACGCCCTGATGGGATTATCGCCTGGGCTTCTTCTGACAACGCACCAGATTGCAGCGAATTCCAAAAGGCTGTCGCTCGCTGGTTTGTTCGCAATTCAGGGATTGAACATTAAAAAAAGCTGAACCAAATAAATTTTCACGCCTGTCATTGTCCGATCCAAATATCAGTATGTCCGCTTTAGCTTCAAACAGCTCTGATAATATCCACTTTCCAGGCATTTTTGAATCATAAATCATTTAACACACAAGATCATGAACTCAAAAACAACGAAAGTAATTTATTGGACAGGCGCATCATTAATGTCATTATGGTTTGGTGCCAGCGGTTTCTGTGAACTAACTAAGAACCCTATTGTTTGGGATATTACTGTAAAACTTGGTTACCCACCGCATTTCATTTACATTCTCGGCGTAGCTAAACTTTCAGGGGTTATAGTACTGCTAACACCTAACCGTTTATTAAGATTAAAGGAATGGGTATTTGCCGGTATCTTCTTTGATATTCTTTTTGCCTTTTTCTCTAAAATTGTGGTGCTTGGTTTCCCGGCAACCATTGATGCAATCATCGCGTTCACTATTATTAGCGTAACCTATTCTATGTATAGGAAATTATATCCTGCCACGTATGTTAATGCCGCCAAGGTTTAATCACTAATTATTCAAAAGCTTACATCCCGGGGATGTAGGTGAATATTCCTCGGTCAAACAAAATAAAAACTAAGCATTATGAACAGCCAACGTAACATCCGCCTTCCATTTCCAGCACTTATCGCATTATTAGCGATCATCATCCAATCCAGGTCAGCCAGCGCACAAGAGTTAACCTTAAATAATTTACCAACCCACTTTACAGCAATCAAACAAGTAAATGCCGGTGTGCTGAATGTGGGCTATGCAGAAGCCGGTCCCGCTAACGGACAGCCGGTCATCCTGCTCCATGGCTGGCCATATGATATTAATAGCTATGCCGGTGTATCGGCCTTGCTGGCCGCAAAGGGCTACCGGGTCATTGTCCCCTACCTGAGAGGGTATGGCAGCACACGTTTCCTTTCTCCTCAAACCATGCGAAACGGACAGCAGGCAGCGTTGGCGCTGGATATCATCGCGCTAATGGACGCTTTAAAAATTCAAAAAGCGGTTATCGGCGGCTTTGACTGGGGCGCGCGCACCGCAGATATCATCGCCGCTTTGTATCCCGAAAGATGCAAGGCCCTGGTATCGGTAAGCGGCTACCTGATAGGAAGCCAAAAAGGAAATATCGCGCCGCTGCCACCCAAAGCCGAATTGAACTGGTGGTACCAATACTACTTTGCCACCGAACGCGGCCGTGCAGGTTATGAAGCCAATACCAAGGAATTTAATCACCTGATTTGGCAAACCGCCTCGCCAAAATGGCAATTTAGCGATACTACCTATGCGCAATCGGCCGCGGCTTTTAATAATCCCGATCATGTAGCTATCGTGATACATAATTATCGCTGGCGTTTAGGCCTGGTTAAGGGTGAAGCCAAATATGATGCGCTGGAAAATAAGTTGGCTACTGCACCTGCGATCGCGGTACCAACAGTCACTCTTGAAGGCGATGCCAATGGTGCTCCTCATCCCGATCCGGCAAATTATGCTGCAAAATTCAAAGGAAAATACGCGCACCATACGGTGGCAGGCGGGATAGGGCATAACCTGCCGCAGGAAGCACCCAAAGCGTTTGCCGATGCCATTATGGAAGCCGATAGCCTTGCCAAATAACGAATATTCACTAACAATCTAAAATATCGAAACACCCTGCCACTAAACTATCCGGTTGGTGGCAGGGTGTTGGTTTAAATGGAAGTTCGCCAGTAATCGCTTTTAAAACTAAATTAAAACTTTCACCATAGCGATGGGTTTCAAACCCATCGCTATTCGCCAATATTCTTTGCCAAATAGGTTCATTTAATGATTTTTCTGGCGTTTGACCCTTTAAATATTTAAAAAGCGATTGCTGGGAAGCTCTGCGATAATTTACCGGGCATGAAATAATATCTATAAATTTGGTGGGACGCTTATCATGAATAAACAAAAATTAAAGATATCGGCTGCTCTTATCTGGGTCAGCGCTATTACCATCGGGCTGCTGTCATCAGTTCCACAGATAGCACAGCAGCATTTTAATGCGGCAGAAGCAGCTGTGAATGCAGGCATCACTTCCGCGTTTGCCTTGCTGATGTGGTATGTGAATATTTATATGTTTTCCTATCAATCTGAAAAATCGCCTAAACGGCAGATCTCTTATCCGAGGCTCGTTAATAGTTTGCTGATCGGGATTGGGGTCATGTTCGGTTTAGCCTGGATACAGCAGCTAATTCTGTCGCATATCAATTTCGGACCGGTGATGCTGATGGTAGAGGTAAGGGGTATCCTGATCAACCTGATTTTCTATATGTTTCTGCAGTTGTTGCAGCAAAACTATGAGAACCAATATGTTAATATGGAACTGGAGCGGATCAAAAACGATAACCTCGGGGCTCAGTTTGAATTATTGAAACAGCAGGTAAACCCGCACTTCCTGTTTAACAGTCTCAACACGCTGAAAGCCATGGTGGAAACCGGTGATGCGGAGTCAGTAGATTTCATCCTGAAACTTTCAAACTTTTACCGCTACACGCTGGAGAGCCGGAAACTCGATCTTATACAAGTGGCCGACGAAATGGAAATTGTGAAAGCTTATCTATTTTTGCAGAACGCCAGGTTTGAGGGCGGCTTTACTTTTAAAAACGAATTGGACGACCCAATAATGCATACCCTGATCCCGCCATTTACCCTTCAGTTACTGGTGGAGAATTGCATCAAGCATAATGTGGTATCGGTGGATAAACCATTGCATATCCGCTTATATGCAGAGGCTGAGCATATCATCATCGAAAACCCGATCCGTTTGAAATCCGGGGATCAAAACTCACTTGGCGTGGGCTTGAAAAACATTCAGCTGCGTTACCATCACCTGCTGGAAAAGCAGGTAGAGATTATTAATGACGGAAACATGTTCCAAATCAAACTACCTTTAATTTATGAATATCATCATCATTGAAGACGAGCTAAAAACAGCCAAATCGCTTGAAAATATCATTTTGAACCTGCGTCCTGAAGCCAGGATCACCGGGCAATATCAAAGTGTGGAAAGATCGGTAGAGGCATTGACCAGCAGCCCGCAACCCGACCTGATCTTTATGGACATTCAATTAGCCGATGGTTTGTCCTTCGAGATCTTTAAATCCGTTAAGGTCACCTGCCCTGTAATATTCTGTACGGCCTTTGATGAATATTCGCTGGAAGCTTTTAAGCGTAACGGTGTCGATTATGTGCTTAAACCCTTTTCAAAAGAGGATATCCGGGAAGCGTTCAGGAAAGTAGATGAGTTGAAAAATTTCTTTCAGCAAAAGGTAGTACCTGATCTCGGCGACCTGCTGTCCAAATTAGGGTCGCCTACCGGCAAAACCAGCTTCCTGGTATTTAAGAACCAAAAGTACACTACGGTACATACCGATAATATCGCCTTTTTTTATATCCGCAATGATGCCACATCAATTATGTGTTTTGATAAGCAGGAATATGCCGTTAGCCAGTCGCTGGATCAAATTACCAATGCCGTATCATCCAGGCAATTCTTTAGGGTCAACCGGCAATACCTGGTTAATTTTAAAGCGATCAAGGAGGTAGAACATTATTTTCTGCGCAAGCTCTATGTAAAGCTGGTTGTTGAAACTCCCGAAAAGCTGTTGATCAATAAGGAAAAATCTACCACTTTTCTTTCCTGGATGGAAGAAAGGTAAAAAAATATTACTGGCTCAATTTGTCGGGATGAAGCGCTGATCTGTCCAATTGAGCCTGTTTTCACTCCTTTAAGGCCGCGGGGCTATCTACTTTTGGATCAAAAAAAAATTCAAAAAAGATGAAACCTCTAAAAACAATAAGCACCGGCGCTGTAATGATATTCACCCGTTGCTTTGTTGCGCTGGTCGACCGCAGCGCAGCTTCGAAATCACTTAATTCTAATGTTCGCGGTGATGGTTTGCTGTGCTGGCGCGGTTCACTTCAGGCTGCTCCGGCTGCCCACCACAGCCGATGAAATATTAGCGCCTATTTAACAAGCCGGTAAATCAGTTCCTGCTTTGTAACGCAATCTAATCAGTTATCAATTCACAAATAATCACCTATCAATCAATAAAAACAATGAAAACTACATTCAATTTCACTAAAGTATTCAAACCAATCGTTTTTTCAGTGATCCTGTTCGCACTTCAGTTAATCGCAGCGACTGTCCCTGCTAACGCCCAAAAGGTGGCTGTTAAAAATATCGTGCTCGTACACGGGGCATTTGCAGATGGTTCCGGCTGGAAAGCAGTATACGATATATTAATTAAAAAAGGCTACCATGTAAGTATCGTGCAAAATCCGTTAACTTCATTGCAAAATGATGTTAATGCCACCAATAGCGTGATTAATGCGCAGAATGGCCCGGTGGTCTTAGTGGGGCACTCCTGGGGTGGGGCGGTGATTAGCCAGGCGGTGTAAACCCTAAAGTTGCCGCCCTGGTATTTGTCGCGGCATTTGCACCAGACAAAGGCGAGACCGCCGGCAAATGGATAGGCGCTGCGCCAGCCGCACCGGAAGCAGGCTTTACCCAACCCGACCAATTTGGTTTTGTTTATTATGACCCGGCGAAATTTCATGGTGGTTTTGCCGCAGACTTAAGCCAGGCACAGGTTGATTTTATGTGCGCATCCCAGGTACCGATCATCGCGAAATGCTTTGATACCCCTTTGGAGGCAGCCGCCTGGAAAACGAAGCCAAGCTATGGGATTGTTGCAACGGAAGACAAAAGCCTCAATCCGGAAACGGAGCGCGCGATGTACCAACGTGCCCAAGCCAAAATTACAGAGATTAAGGATAGCCACGTTATTTTTATCTCTCATCCGCAGGAGGTAGCCAATGTTATTATAGCCGCAGCCGAAGGAAAATAAAGTGATTTTGCAGCTAAATACGATCAAAAAAGGAAAGGTCGATTCAAACATCGACCTTTTTTCCTATTGACCGGTTGATTTAATCCAGTGCCGGGATAGTAAAACGCCATGCCGGAAAGATCAGTGTGAATAGCGAAACCGGCCCTTTTCTATACTTTCTGCTTTACATTGACGTTGGACGATAATTAATCCCAAATGCCGTTCTGCGCTGTAAATATCACCGGCCGACCGCCAGTTACCATAATGGTATGCTCATGTTGCGCAACAAAACCCCCTTTATTACCGCTTAGCGTCCAGCCATCGGCTTCTGTATCGGCAATTGTTGACCGTGTTGAAATGAATGTCTCTATTGCTACCACCGAATTCTTTTTAAAACGCGTAGTGTTATACCTGTCGCAGTAATTAGCTATCTCGTGGGGTTCTTCATGCAAGCTGCGGCCAATACCATGTCCGGTCAGGTTTTTTATTACCGTGTAGCCAGCTTTTTTGGCTTCAGTCTCGATCAACCTGCCTATGTCTGATATTCTGACACCACCTTTAATGTTGCTGATCGCCTTCCTCAATATCTCTTTCGATGCTTCTACCAGTCTCCCATGGCCGTGGATATCTTCGCCCAATACAAACGAGCCGCCATTGTCGGCCCAATAGCCATTTAATTCTGCCGATACATCAATATTTATCAGATCACCTTCTTTTAGGATTTTATCCACCGATGGTATGCCGTGCGCAGCTTCTTCATTAATACTAATACATGTATACCCGGGAAAATCATAGGTTAACGCAGGTGCAGAACGTGCGCCCATCTGTGCCAGCAGTTCGCCGCCGTACTCGTCAAGTTCCTTTGTTGAAATGCCCGGTTTGGCAAACTCACGCATCTTTTTAAGCGTGATGGCAACAGCATCACTTGCCTGCTGCATTCCAATTCTTTCGTCTTCGGTAGTTATAGACATTTTTGAGCTTTTATCTGCGGCAAAATTAACAATTAATACATTTGACACCGTTTACCAAACGTCAGTTTATGAAAACAACGTTCGTATTTGTGCCTGTTTTGTTTAATTGATTTAACAGGAGTCACATAAGCATGAATAAACAGGCTATTGATCAGCTAAATGATGTGCTGTTTCTCCGGTATTTACAACGGTAATTTCATCTGCATTACGATTAGGTGGTTCGACATTTAGCAGGTGCTTCACAAAAAAATCTCTTTTCTTTTTACGGCCGTATGGGCCGCCATCGCTGTGGCCCATTCCGGGTATAGTTAGCAGGTCAAAATATTTATTATTTTTTATCAGGGCATCAGCAAAACGATAAGTCGACTCCGGCGGAACATTGTTATCAGCCTCGCCTACAATCAGCAATAAATTACCTTTTAAATTACCGGCATTGGTAATGTTTGATTGCTGCTCATAATGCTGCCCTACCGGGTAACCCATCCACTGCTCGTTCCACCATTGCTTATCTATCCGGTTATCGTGACATCCACAGGCTGATACTGCAGCTTTATAAAACTCAGGATGGAACAATAACGCCCCGGCAGAATTTTGCCCCCCGGCTGATGTACCATAAACTCCCACACGACTGATATCAGCCTGCGGATATTTTGCAGCCATAGCCTGCATCCATAAAATACGATCGGTAAAACCGGCATCGGCCAGGTTATGCCAGCATACATCATGAAAAGTCTTTGAGCGATTGGCCGTACCCATGCCATCTATCTGTACCACTATAAAGCCTAATTGCGCTATGCTTTGCATTTCGTTTATCACTGAAAAACTCTTGGGGACAAATGAATCCTGCGGGCCGGCGTATATATTTTCAATAACAGGATAGCTTTTAGCAGGGTCCATATTGGCCGGGCGATAGATAACGCCCCATATATCTGTTTTGCCATCGCGGGCTTTGGCAACAAACACCTCGGGCAATTTAATACCGGTAGCTAACAGATCGCTCATATCCTGGTTTTCCAGTTCGGTTATCGTTTTAAAGGTTGATGTATTTTTAAGCACAATACGCGGCGCTGCATTAACTTCCGAATAAGTATCAATATAATACTTCCTGTCGGGCGAAAAGGTAAGGTTGTGGTTACCTTTTTCGGGGGTTAGGTCAACCAGGTTCCTGCCATCAAAACCCATGCGATAGTAGTGGATAAAATAAGGGTCTTCGCCTGCATTTTTTCCGCTTGCATTAAACCAGATCTCTCTTTTCTTAACATCTACACTATCAATGTCTCGCACAACCCAGTTACCTGTGGTAATCAGCTTTTCCATTCCTGTTAATTCATCAACGAGGTAAGCGTGGCGCCATCCATCCTTCTCAGTAAGCCATAAGATCTCATGCGTTTTAGGCAGGTAGCGGGTATAGATCCTTTGCTCATAGATAAAGGTGTTTGTTTTTTCATCTACGATGTTGCGTGTTTTCCCTGTATGTACATCTACCTCAATAATCCTGAAACGCTGGTGCCCCCGGTCAACTTTCTCATAAGTAAAATACCTGCTGTTCCCTTCACGCCAGTGCAGTGCCGGGACTCCAAAAAAGTCAAGTTTTTCTGCATCAATTTTTAATTTACTTTTATCGGCTATGCCGAAAATAAACGATTCATAAGAGGTACATTCATCTCCCGGCTGGTCATACTCATGCGATTTAAGTTGCCCACGTGTTGTTCCGGGTACCGAACTGAGAATATAATATACCTCCTTTGTTTTTTTAGGGTCAATATGGTAACCCACCAGGTGTTTACTATCTGGAGCCCAGGACACATCACCGTAAGGTTTATCAAGGCTACCATCAGTAGTGAATTGAATTTCGGCCGATCCTTTTAATGACTTTACATAAATATTGCCGCCTTTTACAAAAACAGTCCATTGTTTATCCGGCGAAACAGAATCGGCCACTAACCCTTCCCAACGATACCTGCGCTTTTGAAGCGGCTCATTAGGATCATAACTCTTAAATAATGTATCGGTTGTTTTTTCGCAATGGTAGCTGCTCAAATCGCACTTTATCCAGTTATTATCTGTTTTAAATGTCACTTGCTTTTCATCCGCGCTAAAAAACATTTGCACTATATGCAACTTACTCACCGGCAATTGTTTACCAAGTACTGTGCTAATTGCATCAGCCATTTGTTTACTGTCAAAAGCTTTGCGTTTTAAAACTTTTTCAGCATCTACAAAATAGTAGTCGGTTTCATTGTTTTTTACCCGCTTGCCGTACCAAAACTGTTTATTATTTGGTTGCCAGTTGGGTTTAATATTATAATTGATTGCCAATTTTTTCAAGGCCGAATCAAGTTTATCAGCATTGATGTATGATCGTAAAACTTCGTCATGTGATGGTAGGTATGGCCTAACAGGCTTCTGTTGTGCATAGCTGCCAGTTGCTACAAAAACCAACACAATTAAAAAAAAAGAATAAAAATACGAGCGAATACAATACATAGGGATTAGGAATTTATATTGATTAAAATTACTTAAAGTGAAAGCTTTGTTTTGCTAATAAATTAACAACTATTAACCACCAATTACCTTTTAATTGTTAATTGTTTACTTGCCGATAATACGTAACAACCTCACCCCGCGCGAAGGAATATTAAAGGCTATATTTACCATTGAGGTGCCTTTACTGGCTATTTATTATAGCTTGCCAAACTACCAGCCTCTAAAAGCTTAACATTATATACAAATGTCCTGATAAAGAAAAGTTATCTTGATAAAACCAGTTTAAAGTTTGAAAATTCGCCATAAGCGCTTTTGGGGCCATAAGTACATTGATACAAGCCAACCTGTACCTCCTTATTTTCCAAATCTAACCGTAAAGCCGGGCTGCCGGGTAGGTCCATCCAGTTAATATTATCTTTGCTGGTACGCACGTAAAACCAATTACCCTTACGCTGTATCTGCAAATATTTATTATAGTTCCAGGCCGACTGTGTGTTAGTTTGCTGCCTGTTTCCCGCAACAAAATTGGTGAACATATTGCCAACATTCCAGGCAGGGAAAATGCCATTTTGTAATAACTGTTCAGCGGATACATTTTTGTTAATCTCTGTAGCGGCACGCACCATTAACCCCGCTTCGTTGTTGCCCGCAACCTTTTTTTCTGCAAAACCACTCACATCGGTTACTTCCACCTCGGCAACAAAATCACCTTTAACCTTCTTGAACAAAAACGGCCCATAAGGAGCAATACCATCCCAATTAGAACCCTGCGATTCCAGCCGGAGCGCGTTACTATTAACGGTTGCAATTTTTGCGGCCAATTGTTTTTCGCCTTTACCTATAACCCCATCCCAAACAGAGCCTGTTGTGCCGGATGATAAATAATCCTGAGCTTTTGAAAAATCATCAGTATAAATAGTGAACTGCGATAACCCGGTGTTAGCATTTGCAGGCAAACTATTGGCCGTTACGTTGCCAAAATTGTCCCTGATCTTGTAGCTATACCTATATTGTTCATCAGGCTTAAGTCCATAATCAATATAATAGGGATCATCGGTCCACCCACTTGTTTTGATAGAATCTTTATTGCTTAGCCCAGTAAAATAATATTGCAGCTTACTTACCCTATTTGCCTCATAATAACCGGCCTCCATCTGCACCATTTGTGGAGATACTGCTTTTGGCATCAACCTATAATTTAATACAGCACCCGCAGGTGGATGCAGGTTTTTCAGCCATGTAGCTGTTATTGATTTAACTTCCTGAACATTCAGGCTATGTTTGTATACTGTTAAATTGGCGATAGCCCCGGTAAAGCTTTTATCACCGGGCTGTGCTATATATAAACTATCTATGCGCTTTATCCTATAAGCTAATACAGCAGAAGACTGTAAATTGCCGTCAAGGTATTCCTTAACCTGTTTATCTTTAACTGTTTTGATTAGCAGGTGCCATTTACCGGCAGGTGCATTATAATGTAAACCTGCACGATTTTTTTGTTTATTACCATCAAATACTATAAGCGCCATATTTTTTTTCAATACCGGGGTATAAACATTTACCGCAATACTATAATCCCCTGTTAATACCACTGGCGTTTTATAAATAAGCGATTCTTTATCAGTAAAATTTAATGCAATCCTGCCTGCCACATCTTTCACTTCCGGTTCAGCATTTACCGGTTGAAAAGCACCGCCATTACCGCCATCATTAGGCCAGTTATTTAACTTACCGTAAAGCAATTTGGCAGCGTCCAGGTAAATAGCAACATCGGATTCCTTAACCTTGCCGTATAAACCTTTAACCGCTGTATCACTTAACGCTATATCATAAACCTGCAGCGAAGCCACAGCGCCCGAAAAATAAGCTGGGCCATTATTCTGCGCTCCCATTAAAAAGTTATTTGCACATTGCAGAAACAGCATTTTATTTTCCTGGTTATTAAGCTTACCATCAACAAATACTTTTTCAAAAGTACCATCAAAGGTAATAGCTATATGATGCCATTTGCCCGCTGCCGGTGCTCCATTAGAATACGGAAAATCGGCAAAGCCAAGGTGCCGGGCAGCTCCCATTTCTTTATTGTTCCCATATCCAAATTCGGCACAGGTAAGCTGCTCGCTACCTTCGGTCCAGGTTAATAATGGATTCTCATCTTTTAATTGGAATGTGTACGCCCAAAAGGATACCGTATAGCTGTTATTGCCGGCCAGCGAAAGCGGTACACCAAAAACTGATTTTAATGATTCCCGGCCTTTAAATACAACGGCCTTTTTACCGGCAACAAAATCAGCAAACGGTGCTTTTTCAGCAGCTTTAAATACCCCGCCAAGTGTTCCTTTATTTTTCCATTCATTAACTATTGTACCTGGTTGTAATGCATCGGCATCAATATCAATCAACAAACCTTTTTGGCTGTATTGAGCCTGTGGCACAGCCTGATGGATATTTACAGGTACAGGTTCATGACCGCCGCCCCCAAATACTTTCAAATTCCATATGGCTTTATATAAACCCGGATATTCGGTACCAGTGATGGTAAGCCGTATAAATCTTGCCTTCACATCTCCTTCATCAACGGCCGGACTGCCATGCCAATGATTATTCTTTTTATCAGCAAAGGTTTGCCACTGTTCTCCGTCAAGTGAATACTCTATCAGGTACTGATAATACCAGGTTGCATATTCAAATTGCGTTAACACCTTTTTGACGGTGGTTACAGCGCCAAGATCTACCTGCAGCCATGCCGGAGCAGCACTATTATCTTTTGGCTTCCATAAAGTACCGTTATTATCATCTACCGCGAATTCGGGTTTATAATCATTGTTATAGAATGAAGACGCGGTTACCTTTTTTTGGTAGACCAGGTTAGGATAGTGGTTGGTAGCTTTGGCTAATGAACCAATGCCCGTATGCGTAGGGACCACCTTTCCAATATTACCTTCAGCATCAAAAACAAGCTTATCTGCGCAAACCTGCCGGTGATAGCCACCGCCCGAATGCGGGTTGTTATGCCGGTGATAAATAATATAATAGTCGTCACCCACCTGCAGCACTGAATTATGCCCCGGACCATGTACCGAGCCATCTTCACTGGTAACCAGTATAGGGTTATTTTTACCATAAGCAAAGCCTTCCATTGGGCTTTTTTTACTGGTGGCATATTGAACCCGATAGGTTCCATCCTCACAAAAGCCCGATGAGTAAAGCAAATAATAGATGCCCTTGCGTTTGAACATGTAAGATGCCTCAAAAAAATCTTTAGCTGTAGAATTCGGTATCTGCGCAGTTTTCGCAAAAGAGCTCATGTCAGGGTTTAAAAGCCCTACACCGCAGCCGTAACCCGGATAAATGCCCCAGGTTCCCCAGGTCATATAAAACTTACCGTCATCATCCCTGAATGTTTGCCCATCCAGCGTAATAACACCTGGAACATACAAGTTTGTTAAAACTGGTTTACCATCTGCAAACAAAGGTGTCCAGGGTCCTGTAGGCGTTGAAGCTGACGCACCATAGATCTCGACCGTTGGCTGGCAATAGTACAGGTAATATTTACCATCGTTGCCTAAGGCCACATCGGGCGCCCAGTAATTGTGTGTAGTTGGCCAGTTCATATCCTGCATGGTCCAGTTTACAAAATCTTTGGATGTCCATACCTGTGACGGGCCTAAACCTCCGCCATTGCCATCGGTAGTAGCATATATGTAATAAGTATCCCCAAATTTTTTTACCGTTGGATCGGCAAAATATCCCGGAATAACCGGGTTACCATTGCCCGGGTTGTTTGGGCTTTGCTGTTGGCCCAAAGCAAGCAATTTAAAGAGCAATAAGCACAACAAAAAAAAGCCCCTCAAAGTTGCATGATACATATGATTTAATTATTACAGGTTTTATAGTGATTAAGTATAGCTGTAGTTTTTTCATAAAAAACAATTACCCTATTCTAACTATAATTTAAGGAGACAATATCGATGTTCTGAAACTGAGATTCGCACCGCAAATTAGCCAGTTATAACACTATTTTGTCTTTTGAGGGTTGGAATAATATGGGTGATTTATGTAAATAAATACCTAATTCAGATGCTGGATAAACGTAATATTAGCTATTTATTAACTCATTTTGTCATATACGCATAAAAGCTGCTGATTGAATAAAGCTTTTATTACTTTCATTCATTGTAAACCCGTAGCCTGCTTTAGTTTAATAGCAAAATGTAGTGCATGAAAAGTAATTCTGTTTCTCGCCGGGCCTTTATAGGGCAGATGGGCGTTGGCGCCGCTGCATTATTAACTCCCCGGTCGATATTTGCGGCATGGCCGGGAAAACGGCCTCTTGGCATCGCGTTGGTTGGATTGGGAAAATATAGTACCAGGCAATTAGGCCCGGCTTTAATGCAAACAAAGTATTGCAAGCTTAAAGGTGTAGTAACCGGTGATAAAGCCAAGGGCTTGCAATGGGCCAAGGATTATGGTTTCCCCGAAAAAAATATTTACAATTATGAAACCATGGCGCAACTGGCCAATAACCCGGATATTGACATTGTATATGTGGTAACCCCCAACGGCCTCCATGCCCGGCACGCTATCACCGCTGCGAAAGCAGGCAAACACATCATTTGCGAAAAGCCCATGGCAAATACGGTTGCCGAATGTGATGCTATTATAAAGGCATGCAATGATGCTAAGGTTAAATTATCTGTAGGCTATCGTTTACATTTTGATCCTTACCATCAGGAGCTGATGCGGCTGGCGAGGGATAAAGACTTTGGCGCCTTCACTAAAATGACAGGTGATCGTGGATTTATAATGAATAGTAAAGTTTGGCGGGCAGATAAAAAGTTAGCAGGCGGCGGCCCTATGATGGACCTGGGTATTTATATTATTCACGGGGCATGTATGGCTGCCAATGGTGCAGGTCCAATATCAGTGACCGCCAGCGAGATACCCAAAACCCGCCCTGATATTTTTAGTGATGTAGAAGAGGGCATGAACTGGACCATGCAGTTTCCGGGCGGCGCTGAATGCAGCGCTTTTACCAGTTACCGGCACAACTCCGATCGTTTCAGGGCCGAAGGCGCAAAAGGATGGATTGAGTTTAAAGAACATGCTTTTACTTACCGGGGCATGGTAGTGGATACCAGCCGGGGCCCGCTTAATTTTACACCTCCTGTTCAGCAGGCATTGCAGATGGATAATTTTGCCCAATGTATTATAAATAACAGCGAATCCGCAGTTTCGGGAACGGTAGGACGGCGGGACCTGGTAATCCTGGAAGCTATTTATAAGGCGGCGCAAACCGGCAAAAGTGTAGCGGTAACTTATTAGTGTTTCATGAAATTAATAAAAACAATAATTATCCTCCTGCTGGTTTGCCCCGCGCAAAGCTATGCCCAGTCTGTTTATGCCGGGCGTTATAAAGCAATATTTACCCAGCCACCCCAGCAAACGCCCACTTCAAAACCCCCTGATGCACCGCTTGCCGGTAACGGGGATATCGGCCTGACGATGGGCGGCAATCCCGAAAATTTATGTTTCTTTTTAGGTAAAAATGATTTCTGGCGGGCATACCCGGTATATCCCGGCGGCGGCATTGCTTTGCCGGGCGGGTTAACCATTGGTATTAATGCGCTAAAAGGCGCTGCCTATTACGCCGAGCAAATACAGGACAAGGCTATTATTAAAGCATCTTTCAAAAAAAACGGGCTCACAGTTACTCTTAATACCTGGGTAGCAGCTGAAAACAATATGATGACAGCCAGCTTTTCGGCCAATAAAACCTGTCGTTTAAAGCTAAATCTATGGTCGGCTAAAGGCAATACGGCTGTTAACCATGCCGGCAAAACCGGCGATGTGATTTGGGTAAGCCGTTCTTTTGAAAACACCCCTATGCTGGAGTGGCCCTCGCATGTGATATTGGCCATGAAGGTATTAGGTGCTGAATTAAAAAATGATGGAACGGTTACGCTATTGCCAAATCAAAAAGTAACCATTTCAGTTATCATGTATACCAATCATGATCGTAAGGACTGGAAGGATGCCGCTATTAACGAGGCCCGGTTATTAACACCGGGTAAGATAGGGAAAATACAAACCGTACATGAGCAATGGTGGAAAAACTTTTGGGACCGTTCAAATATAAAAATTGGGGATATGGTGCTTGAAAAATACTATTATGCTTCTCAATACCTGTTTGCATGTATCACGCGGGGGAATAAATTCGCCCCTGGTATATGGGGCCCGTTCGTTACCCGAGACTCAACCTCATGGGGTGGCGATTATCACCTGAACTATAATTATGAAGCCCCTTTCTGGGCGGCCTATTCATCTAATTACATCGATTTGATTGACAATTATGATCAGCCCTTGCTGGATTACATGAAGATGGGCAAATTCCATGCCCAGGACCTGCTTCATATCAATGGCATGTATTACCCGGTTGGTATCGGGCCAAAAGGATTGTGTACCACGCGCTGGCCGCTTACTCCTGATGAGATGGAAAAACGGTATGGTTCGCGGGAAGACACTATCGATCATGGTTATAAGTTCCTGGGGCAAAAAATTAATGCAGTTTTTGGTGCAGGCAATATGCTGATGCGTTTTTACAGTACCTATGACGCCAATTATGCCCGGCGGATATATCCTTACCTGTTGCAGTGTGCTAATTTTTGGGAAGACTATTTGAAGCTTGAAAATGGCCGTTATGTGATCTATAATGATCATTTTGGCGAAGTAATGCCTAACCTTAAAAATAAAGGGCAATGGCGTAACCAACTGGGCGATTTTAACTCCACACTTTCATTAGGTTTGGTAAAAATGCTTTTTAAGGGAATGATGGATGTGAGTAGCTTTTTAAAAATTGATGAAACCCGGCAGGCTAAATGGCAGGATATCCGCAATCATATCAGCGATTTCCCCGTGGGAGAAACTAATGGCAGAATCGCCCTGAAAAACGCAGAGAAAAGCCCTTCAGCGTGGGTGAACCGTGTGGATGGTTTGTCACGCGTGTCCATTCATGGGCTAATATTGCCCGGGGGTGTTGCAGGGCCAATTAGCACACCAGAGTTTAATAAAATATTGCTTAGTGATATATCCCATTGGAAAGACAAGGCAGAAAGCCCGGCAGACTGGGGTAATACCCTGGGCAATGGGATAGAAACTTGCTTTCCCGGAGCAGTGCGTGCAGGATATAACCCAGATGAGGTTTTAAATTATTTGAAAGCCCGTATCGCCGCGCAATCATTACCTAACCTGTGGATCACTCAAAGCGGAGGCGGTATTGAAACCCTTGCTGCCGTACCGCTCACTATTAATGAAATGCTGTTGCAAAGCTATGAAGGCGTAGTACGGGTGTTCCCCAATTGGAACCACGCTAAAGATGCAAGTTTTGATAAACTCAGGGCTTATAGCGCATTTGTGATCAGCAGTAAATTAAAAAACGGGAAAGTTGAATATGTTAGCCTGCTTAGCGAAAAAGGCAGAAACTGCACCATGGAAAACCCATGGCCGGATCAAAAAGTGCACTTGATTCGCAACGGAAAAAATGCGGAAATACTTAATGGTAAAACAATTACTTTTAACACGGGCGAAAATGAAAAAATAATTTTGAAAGCAGCCGATTAAATCAGGGCACTATAGTTTGACCTGATAAATAAATACTAACCTGAAACTAACCAAATAATGAAAAGCAAATTCCGTAATAAATTCACATGGAAACCATCAAAATTATGGGCACCATTGATTATCCTCCTGTGCTCGGGCATTTTGATGTGCTTGCTCCCTTCTTTTAATAATGATAAACCAGCCACAAAAATGGAAGAGCCATCAACCATAACTTTAAAAGTTCAACTGGTTGCTGAAAATTTGAATGCCCCTACGGACATGGCCTTCCCGGGTAACGGAGATGTGTGGATTACGGAGCAAACCGGGAAGATCCGGGTAGTTAAGAACGGGAAATTAAGGGAGGCTGCTTTACTTGATCTGCACAGTAAGCTGGTAGATTTAAGCAGTAGTTATGAAGAGCGGGGGCTACTGAGTATTGCCCTGCACCCAAAATTTAAAACCAATGGAAAATTTTATGTGTTTTACAGCAGGCCGTCCGCTCAACAATCAGATCATACGGGCGTTGTAGCCGAGTATAAGCTATCGGCTGGTTCAGGTATGATTGAAACTAACAGCGGGCGTATTATACTTACTATTGAAGAACCAGAATCAAACCATAATGGCGGCTGTATCAGGTTTGGTCCCGATGGCTATTTGTATATCTCATTCGGCGATGGCGGTGGCCAGGGTGACAGGCACGGAAAAACCGGTAACGGACAAGAACTGAATACCTGGCTGGCTAAAATATTGCGTGTAGATGTTAATGCCAGGGCTGGATATATGGTGCCTAAAGACAATCCCTTTGTTGGCAGAAAAGACGCAAAACCCGAAATATGGGCCTACGGTTTCCGTAACCCATACCGCTTTTCCTTCGACAGCGCCACGGGCCAAATGTTTGCCGGCGATGTTGGTCAGGATTTATGGGAAGAAGTGGATATCGTTACCAAGGGTGCTAATTACGGCTGGCGTTTAATGGAAGGAACACATTGCTACAACCCTGCCACAGGATGTGTTATCAAGGGAATTACTATGCCCATAGCTGAATACAGCCATAAAATTGGGGTGAGTGTTATTGGAGGTTACGTTTATAACGGGCAACAAATGCCTGCTTTAAAAAGCAAATATGTGTTTGCAGATTGGGTGGGAAAGGTGTTCTTTTTGAAAAAAGCAGGGAATAAATGGCAAAGGGGAGATATCGCTTTACAAAATCTTCCCTCAAACCTAAAAATAACCGGGTTTGGTGAAGACCCGGCAGGTGAGCTCTATTTTTCAACCAATCCAGATACCGGCCCCGGAAATACCAAAGGAGGGGTTTATAAGATCATCAAAAACTAAGTTAAAAAGAGGCATAGCGGCCGACAGGACGGCCGCTATGATTTTGAACAGGGCTTATAAAAAAGACGGCTGCAACCTACGTGTCATTTATACTATCAAGCCGCTGCCCCTCTTTATGATCTTTACCTGGTCCGGTATCAAAGAGGTACGATAACTACGTCTTGTTTCGGTAGTTGGAAAAAGCAGCAATCCGCCTAAAAACAGGCCTGGCCGCTGTAAAATTCGGGCCTGAAGCCATCAATGCTGATGATAACTACATATTTCGGCTTTTGTGCCAGGGCATGGAGGCTTGTCAGCACAATAATTACCAATGTTTTTAAAACGATTTTCATAGCTGCTTACTTTACAGGAGTATCAAATAAAGGCACGGTAAACTGGCTGTCAGCATCCGTTTCGTTTTCTGTGGCATAAGGCGAAAATGTCCTGACCGACAATTCATTATGCTTAACCGAAAACTTGTACAGGCGCATTAAACCGTTCCCACCGTTAGGCCGACTTTGATAATCGTTCAGGAAAGCCCTAATTGTATGCCCGTTATAGGTTTCGGTGCGATAACCCTCGCCATTGTCTCCAACATGTCCGCAAAGCATCATAAACAAATTGGGGTTACTTTTCAGGCTTTCATAAATAGCTTTACCCTGCGCGTTAAAAGGTGCCTGCGGCGTGTTGGAACCGGTTACCGGGTTAAAATGCAAAATGGAGTGGCTTACAACAATTGCCTTGCGACTGGTATATTTGGCTAAAACCTGGTTGGCCCAGGAATACATGCCCGCCTGATCCTCATTAAAGGCATCATATTCCAGGAATAATACAATGAAATCAACGCCGCCGGCAGTAAACAGGTCGTAGTGGCTATCGTTATTCTCGCCATAATGACCGCCGTAATAAGGGCGCCCTTCAAAATGCTTTATACCAAAATATTGGTTATAGCCGCTGGTGGAACCTTTAACCGGATACTGCGACGGGAACTGATCATGGTTACCAACAGCCAGCCCATAGGGTATGCTTACCGGGTTTTCCAGGCCGTAAAGCGCGGTCTTGGCCAGGTACCATTCGGCCCGTTCCGTAACCGGGTTATCGCCATGCTCGGTAATATCGCCCATATGTGCCACATAGGCTATGTTTTCTTTAACCTGGTTCTTTTTTATCCAGTCAATCTGCGCTTTAAACATATCAAAGGTTCCACCAAGCTGTGCCTGGGCCAGGTAGTATTGCGTATCGGGTAGTACGGCAATGGAAAAATCGCCGGGTTTAACCACCGCGTCAGGTCCTGGAGTGTTTAAAACCGTATCCGTTAATGGTAAGTTATTTTTTGATTGTGCATTATAATTCAGCAATAGCAAGCCAAGGCAAAACCTGGCTGCCAATGCGTTTCTGTATTTGAGTATCATGAGTTTTTTGTTTGAAGGTTAAACCATATCCCCGCCTGCAGTTATCCGCAGGCGGAGATGGTAAAAGATGATGGATTAATAACCGGGGTTTTGTGTCATTACGCCCGGGTTCAAATCAATTTCCGGCTGTGGTATTGGATATAACAACTTGTTAGCCGTTACATTATAAGTATCCGGCGTAAGGTAATTTACCTGTGTTTTAAGCAGGGTGCCAAAAGTATTCATTACCTCAACCGCCCGGCCGGTACGTACCAGGTCGTTCCACCGGTGATTTTCAAAGGCTAATTCCACCCGGCGCTCGTGAGCAATGATATCGCGGAGAGACGCCTGGTCGGCAGTAGCGGTTTCAGGTAATCCGGCCCTTGACCTTACTATATTTAATGCCGTTAGCGGCGATTTACCTTGTTCGTTTTCTGCTTCGGCCAAAAGCAGCAACGCATCAGAATACCGGTAGATAGGGAAGTTATCGCTGGAGCCTGTAACCGCGATAAGCGGCGGATGTTCATATTTTTTGATATAGGGTACGCCAATTTTACCCGCGGCAGGTACATATCCCACCACACTTTTATTGGCCGAATAAACAAACAGGTCGCTGGCATTATAAGCTCCTTCAACAATTCCTATCGATGCCGCCAGGCGTTTATCATTCGGCTCATAAGCATTAATCAGGTCCTGCGTGGGTGTATTCCAGCCGCCGGTTGAACTATTGTTGATCGCGATACCCGTAATAACCGATGTATTGGTGCTCCGCGGTAAAAAATGGAAAGGCAGCGGATTCGGGGTAGTGCCCAAAACTGTTCCTTCCAGAAACTGGATATCGAATATGGATTCCTTGCTGTTTTTATTTATCGGTGTAAATGCATCCGCATAATTGGCATTCAGTCCGTAACCCATACCGGCAAGAGTGTTCAGCAGGATTTCGGCATCGACCCATTTCTTTTGGGTGGCATAAACCTCAGCCAACAACATCGTTGCCGACCCTTTGGTGGCCTCTCCCGTTTGCGGAAACCTGGCAGGGGCGTTCAGCTCACTGATGGCGTCCTTCGTGTCGGCAATAATCTGGCTATATACTGCATCAGCCGCTGAACGTGGTAAAAAAGCTTCATCGACCTTAGTCACTTCCTTTAAAAACAAGGGTACACCGCCAAACAACCTAACCAATTTAAAATAGTAGAAAGCCCTTAAAAACTTCATCTGTCCATCAATTGGTGATTTGGTTGCCGCATCAAAATCAGCCGCTGCCAGGCGCTGAATCACAATATTGGTTCGCGAAATACCGGTATAACAATGCTGCCAAACAGCGTTCACATAATCATTAGTGGGCGTATTGGTGAAGTTTGAAATACTTTCACGGTATAAATAGGAGGTACCACGATTGCTGGGATATGGTTGATAAATGGTATTATCCGAGCGTATTTCTGATGTAAAATAATCGTTCACCAAAACATCCTGCAATGGTACATATGCCGCGATGGCAGCTTGTTTAAACTGGTCGGGAGTTTTATAGAATGAAGCACTGGTATAGGAATCTTTGGGTGTAAGATCAATAAAGTCCTTTTTACACGAAAGTGCTGTAAGTGCGATAAAAGCAAAAATGATATATATCTTTTTCATAAAATGTTCTTTTAGAGGGTTATTTAAAAGTTGCTGAAACACCAAATGAAAATGTGCGGGGTATAGGATAAGCATTTTCATCAACACCGATACCCTGCGTAGGATCAAGCCCAGCGAAGTTGATTTCGGGGTTCATACCCGAATATTTAGTGAATACAAAAGCCTGCTGTACTGATGTATACACTCTCAGGTTACGCATTAAGAATTTATCGCCCAGGTTGAAACGATAGCCCAGCGAGATATTTTTTGCAGTGAGGTAAGAGCCGTTTTCAACCCATTGCGAATTAACCTGGCGCCCCATTGCCGTAGTACCGGTTTTTGTACGGGGATAAACGCCTGAGCCCGGATTTTCGGGCGAGCGCCAGCGGTCCGCAGCTGCTGCAAGCATAACACGCGAACCGTCGAGATTGCTTTGATAGGCCCACTTGGCGGCATTCAGTATTTTACCGCCTACAGAAAAAGACATATGGATGTTCAGGTCCCAGTTTTTATAAACAAAGTTATTGGTAAGGCCACCTGTAAAAGTTGGTGTGGGGTCGCCAATAAAGGTACGGTCGTTCACATCATCAATAACCCCGTCACCGTTAATATCCTTCACCTTAATGGTGCCAACATCTGACGCACTGCCGTATTTTGCCGAGTTGGCCAGGTCATTGGCATCTTTATATAAGCCTAAAAACACAAAGCCATAAAACTCGCCCAGGTGATGTCCCTCCTGCTGGCGGAAGTAATCAGATGATACGGTGTTGTTCCTGCGGATGTAACCCGGATTAACGATATCCTTGATCAGGTTGCGATCAAAAGAAATATTTAAATTAGTAGTCCATTTAAACTTACCTGTAAGATTGGTAGAGTTAACCGTAAACTCGTGTCCCCACAATTCAATCACACCCACATTATCCAGGATACTGGTAGAACCCGAAGCTTTTGGTATGGGGCGTTGCATAATAAGTCCGTCAGAGATCTTGTGGTAATAATCGTAAGTAAAATTCAACCGGTTATTAAAGAAGGAAAGATCGATCCCCAGGTCAAACTGTTTGTTGCGTTCCCAGCGAAGTTCGCTGTTGCCCAAACGATTGATGGCTTGACCTGAAACAGCTGCGCCACCAAATTCATAATAATATTTCCCTATGGTTGCCTGCGCATCGTAGTTACCCAAAAAGAAATTATTACCGGTTACGCCATAACTCGCGCGAATCTTCACCAGGTCAAGAAACCGGAAGCGCTCCATGAACTTTTCATCACTTACTACCCAGCCCGCTGACACCGAAGGGAAATTGCCATAACGCTGATTCTCGCCAAAGCGGGAAGAGCCGTCGCGGCGAATTGCGCCTTGCAGCAGGTACCTGCCTTTATAGTTATAGTTAAGACGGGCGATGCTTGACAATAATGAATATGCGCTATAGGAACTACCTCCGGCTGATAAGCTGGTAGCTGCGTTTAAATACGGGATATCATTGCTCGGATAACCTAAACCAGTTAGCGTATTACTGGTGCCGCTATATTTTTGAGCAGAGTAGCCAGCAAGCGCTTCCAGGTTGTGATCACCTAAAGATTTGCGATAAACCAGGTTAGCCTCGGCGGTGTAGGATCCATTATCTACTGAACTGCTGGTTCCGGTGGCCTGACCTACCGTTGAAGTAACCACCCCCGATTGGAAATACTGGCGTGTTTCGCTGCCCTTATCTACCGCCAGGTTGGTTTTAATACTCAAGCCTTTTAAAAACTCATAGTTTAAATAGCCGTTTGCTAATATGCGGGTTGTTTTATAATCATCGTTGGTGAGATTGAACTGAGCCAGCGGGTTAATATAGGCCACCATGCCCGGTGAGTAGGTATCACGGTTATAGCTACCATCGGCATTATAAGGAGATTTTAAAGGGCTGGCTTCAAAAATCCTTTCAAACAGGCCGCCCACACCATCGGTGCCTAACCGGTTATTATGGTCCAGGCGATAGCTTGGGGCAAGGTTAAAACCTATTTTCAGTCTGTTATTGCTTAAAGAAAGGTCCTGGTTAATGCGTAGTGAAAACAATTTGGTACCGGTATTGATGAGCACGCCCTGTTGCTCCTGGTAACCAGCCATAACGGTTGAACTTGATTTTTCGCGGGCGCTGCGAATAGTAACATCATAACTTTGAATTGGCGCGGCACGGGTAAGCAATTTATACCAGTTGGTACCTTCGCCATACTGCTCCGGATTTAAATAATCGGCCGGGGTAGGTGTGATATAACCGAGCTCATATTTGCGGCTATCCTCAAACTTCTCTTTCATGTATTGCGTAAACCCGCGTGCATCCATCATTTTCGGAACACGCTCGCCCGGTATTTTCTGAACACCGTAATTCGCGTTAAATTCAATCTGTGCGTCGCCAGGTTTAGCGTGCTTCGTGGTAATCAGCACTACACCATTTGCAGCACGTGAACCATAAAGCGCGGTAGCCGACGCGTCCTTTAATATACTGAAACTTTCGATCTCGGCAGGGTTCATGTTGTTGATACTGCCGGTAACAGGAATACCATCTACCACTATCAAAGGCTGGTTGCTGGCGTAAAACGAGGCCGCACCCCGGATCCGAAACTCCACAC
Organism: Mucilaginibacter sp. P5_A4; assembly: GCF_056400605.1. Taxonomy (NCBI): domain Bacteria; kingdom Pseudomonadati; phylum Bacteroidota; class Sphingobacteriia; order Sphingobacteriales; family Sphingobacteriaceae; genus Mucilaginibacter; species Mucilaginibacter sp. P5_A4. Next base: position 67,287 of record NZ_JBFUKX010000009.1, read on the forward strand.
CACGGCCTGGCTGACCGCTGCTTTGCGCGATCTGTACACCTGCTGCCTTTCCCTGCAATTGTTGGACAAACTGCATCACCGGCATATCCTGGAGCGGAGCCGCGTCTACCTGGGTCAAAGACCCGGTGACTTCTTTGATACGCTGTTTACCGTAGCTTACGGTTACTTCTTTTAACAGCATACCTGGCACCAGGCTGATATTCAATATGGTGGTTTGATTGCCGGTAACCTTTACATCGGCGGTTTCCAATCGTTTATATCCTACAAATGAAACGGCCACGGTATAAGCACCTTCCGGAATGGCAATCGTATAACTACCATCATTATTGGTCATCATTCCCGATGTGGTACCCGCAATACTTACAGATGCTCCCGGTAGTGGCTGACCGTTTTCATCGGTAACCTTGCCGTTTATGCGGCCTGTCAGTTGCCTGAAGAGGATAATATTACCGGCCTGTTCTTTAAACCCGATCTCCTGCCCCTTGAATAATGCACCAAGGATGTTTTTCAGGCTTTCGTTCCGGTAATTTGCCGGATTGACATGCTTACCGGCCAGGTTTAAGAAAACTTCATCATAAGCAAAAACAACATTGGCCTTTTGCTCCAGCTTTTTAATAGCGGTCGAAAGATCTTCGTTTCCCAGGCTGATATCCAGGCGGGTGTTTACCCCCTGTGCTGCCAACTCAGTTGCCCGCACCGATACCAGGCCGATGGTTATTGATATGGAAATTAGTAAAAATGAGATACGCATAATCTGTCTGCATAACTGTGTATAGAAATTCATATTTTTGATTGCTTTGTAATAGGTCAAATAGTTGCTAAGCATTGCGGGCGGGGTCGGCAAACCTTCACCTGCTGAAATTAAAGCCGGCTCCTGCTGAAACAGGACCGGTTTCTTTTTTAAGGCTAATAAATAATTACGTAAGTACCCTCCTTTCTGAAATGTGCATTGTGTATCGCGCTGATAAGCTTCAGTGCTTCTGCGCTGGGTGTGTTACGTTTAATGCGTAAGGTGAATAAATAATCATGTACCCGCTTGTTGCCCGCCTTTAACGTAAGACCGTACAGGTTTTTAAAAACCAGCGACAGCTCATCAAATTTTACGCGGTTTAAATAAGTATCTCCGTCTTTCCAGCTCTGGCTTTGACTGGCGTCTACTTTTTTCTGCTCAAAGGTGCCGCGATCTGTCAGGTAACTGAGTTCCTGCCCCGGCGTGACGAACGACAGCAGTTTTGTTGCTTTGCTTACCCCCACTTTGCCGGTAACCACCGTGATTTTGACATGAGGCAGGCTATGATAGGCGTTGATATTAAATGAGGTCCCTAAAACTTGCACCTGTAACGGAGCCGTGATAACCCGAAATGGTTTACGGGTGTTATGTTTTACTTCAAAAAAAGCTTCGCCTTCATCTAAATATACCTGGCGTATAGCCTTATCAAAATTGGAAGGGATACGCATCCTGCTTTGTGCGTTTAGCCATATAACGGAGCTGTCTGGCAATGTAACCCGTCTAATCTCTCCGCTACGCGTACGTAAAGTTGTAAATGTTTCCTGAACGGGAGCCGCTGGCCTAAGCAGGAAAAAAACCAGCACAGATGAACAGCATAACAATAAAACACTTGCAGCAATGCGGTAATTGAACCATGCGGACGGCGCGGACTTGTTTATGCTTTCGCTGATCCTTGCGTGCATGGCATTCCTGACACGCTCGCGCTCCTTAGCTGATAAAGACTGCTTTTCGCTTTCGGTCTCGTAGGAATCATACCAGGCTTCAATTATGGCTTTTTCGGTTTCATTGGTGGTACCATTGAGGTACCGGCCAAGTTGTTTTATAAATTTACGTAGCTCCATGGTGGGTTTTCAACATTAAGTCGTCAAAAAGCCGTCAGGGTACTTATAATTTACATCACCATTTTGTTAATTAATTGTAAAGCACAAAAAGTATCAGCGCTAAATATGCTGTACTTTGTTCGGGGTGTTTTTTAGCAATTGCAATTCGCAGCCGCCGTAATACTTCAGAGATATAGTTTTTTACTGTTTGTTCGGCCAGTCCCAGCTCACTGGCAATTGCTTTTACCGAATGGTTTTCGCTGCGCAACTGGTAAACCTTTTGCAGCATCTCGGGCATATGTTTAACAGCCCGCTCAAGAGTCCGCTCCAACTCAAGGTATCCCGTATGGTCGTGTATCGAGTTTTCAAGCAGCTCTACCCGCTGCATCGCATCCTGCAGGCGAACATGAGTAACCTTTTGAGACCTGAAATAACTGATTACGCTTAAGCGCACCGCACTTAATAAGTATTGCTCCAAGCTGGTTTGGACAGCTAAAGTATGCCTGCGCTGCCAGAGTTTGATAAAAATCTCCTGCACAAGGTCCTGCGCCTGTGCTTCATCATCAAGCCTGCCCCGGGCTGCCCGGTATGACCGCTCCCAGTAACGTTCAAACAGCAGGTCAAAGGCCGAATGATCGTCTTCCCTGATACGCGAAAGTAAAGTAGTGTCGGCAATTTCCATGACTTGTCCGCGCAAACTTACACTACTAATGTTAACTAAACTTTAAGAAAATGATTACAACATGCCTGTCAAGGCTGTATTTTAATAAACTTGCAATCAAAAGTCACACCATAAAATACCGGCGTTGAACCCGTTAAAAAGTTAGTTGATCTGCGATACTAAATAATACACTACACCAGGGTTTTCTTCCATTTTCCACGCTTAAACAGTATATAAGCTGCTATGGCCAATCCTATTTCGGCGACAGGGATGGAAATAAAAACGCCGGTTGGCCCCATTGAAAAATACTTGGCCAATAAATAAGCAAAGGGTATCTGGAATAACCAAAAGGTAAAAACATTAATTTTAGTTGGTGTCCAGGTATCGCCGGCGCCATTAAACGCACTGGTAAAAACCATACCTGCTCCGTAAATAATAAAACCACCGCTTAAAATTTGTAACGATCGGGTGGCCACTTTTTTAACCTCCTCATCGTCTGTAAAAAAAGAGGCAAATAAATGTCCGCAGGTTAAAAACAATACGCTCACAATGCCTAAAAATACAACCGTATATTTTATAGTTTGAAATACCGACTGTTCTGCCCTGTCCAAATGCCCGGCGCCTAAATTTTGCCCAACCAATGTTGCTGCTGCATTGCTCAAGCCCCAGGCCGGTAGCAGGAAGAACATCATTAACCGGAGTGATGTTTGGTAACCTGCAGAACCATGATCGCCGCCTGTTGTAGCAACCAATTGCGCCAAAAATATCCAGCTGCAACTGGCTATTACAAATTGCAAAATACCGGGCGCCGCAATTTTTATAATCGCTTTAATCTGCTGCCAGTCGGGTATAAAATAGCTTATACGGATTTTTAAAGCATTTTTGCCATTAAATAAATTGTAAACCTGATAGGTAACACCCAAACCGCGACCAATACTTGTGGCTATAGCCGCTCCTGTTAATCCAAAAGCCGGGATAGGACCAAGGCCCCTGATAAAAATGGGGCATAAAATAATGTTCGCCATATTAGCAATCCACAAACTACGCATGGCGATGGCGGCGTTACCGGCTCCCCTGAAAATACCATTTATTAAAAACAACAGCACAATGATGATACTACCGCCCATCATAATGCGGACGAATGGAGTTCCATGATCTGCAGTTTCTGTCGATGCACCCATAATTAAAAGCAGGTCCCTGGCGTGTAAAAACCCAAAAATACTGATGGACAGGTTAATAAACACAGCAATTATAATGGTTTGCATGCCTGCCTTTGATGCGGCTTCAGGATTTTTTTCACCAATGCGGCGTGCAACAACGGCCGTTGCGGCCATACTTAAGCCTATGGCCAATGAATATATTACGGTTAATACAGATTCGGTTAATCCCACTGTTTGAATAGCATGACTGCTGTTGTTTAAATGACCTACAAAATAAAGGTCGACCAGCGCAAAAACAGATTCCATAGCCATTTCCAACATCATGGGGATAGCCAATAAAACAATTGCTCTTTTTATGCTGATGGAGGTTAGGTCAACTTCGTGACCCTTTATTGCTTGTTTTAAAACCGAGAAAAAAGAAGATACCTTACCCTTTGTAGTAACTGATTGTGACATAAATATAAGCTTGTATTGTTTTAGGTAGCGGCTTTTTATCTGAGACCCTGAGTTACAAATATAACGAGACCTTTTGGTTACGCAAGCTGTGATTGAGATCAACACAAATAAAGCCTTGAAATATTAATTTCCAAGGCTTTACATTCTTGAACCTAATTATCTTTTTTATTTATGATTTAATAAAAGCCAAAAGATCTTTATTAATGGTTGCAGCTTCTGTTGTTGGCATTCCGTGGGGGAAACCAGGATATGAAATAAGCTTTCCGTTTTTTACAAGCTTTACAGCTTTTACTGCTGTAAGGGCAAATGGAACAATCTGGTCATCCTCGCCATGCATAACAAGTACAGGAACATCCACGCTTTTAAGGTCTTCTGTAAAATCTGTTTCCGAAAAAGCCTTAATACAGTCATAGTGCGCTTTTATTCCGCCCATCATGCCCTGGCGCCACCAGTTGTCCCTGATTCCCTGCGATATTTTAGCTCCCTCACGGTTAAATCCGTAAAAGGGCATGGTAAAATCCTGGAAATATTGTGGCCGGTGTGTTGCAGTGCCTTCGCGGATCTCATCAAATATGGACATTGGAATTCCGTCGGGATTGTTTTCGGTTTGTACCATGATGGGCGTAACCGCACTGATCAACACAGCTTTGGCTACGCGGCCTTTTCCATGTTTTGCAACATAACGGATAACTTCGCCACCACCTGTAGAATGGCCAATGTGCACAGCGTCTTTTAAATCAAGTGCCTGGGTAAGCTCGGCCACATCGGCTGCATAGGTGTCCATATCATGTCCGTCGGCCGTTTGGGCCGATCTTCCATGCCCCCGGCGATCATGGGCGATAACCCTAAATCCCTGCCCAAGGAAAAACACCATCTGTGCATCCCAGTCATCACCTGATAAAGGCCAGCCGTGATGAAAAAAAAGCGGTTGTCCGGTCCCCCAGTCCTTGTAATAAATTTCAGTGCCGTCTTTTACTGTAATTTTACTCATTGTTGTTGATTTTGATTGTTGTGATTAATAAGGCTAATTCGATTATTGAAACATGTTAACAATACCATGCAGTTTTGGTTTTTACTATCTTTATAAAAATGCCCCCGGCATAGCAACATGCTTTTTCGTAGGTTAAAAACTTTACTTTAAGAGGTCTTGAACAGCGAAAACAGGTCAATACAAAAGTTCATAAAACATTTTAGAAATCACTTTCCGCTTAACAGCAGAAAACGTCAGGAATTGACGTCGCCTTTCACCCAACGTAATTTTATGTTCTATAAATCGGTTGGATTTTGGTCGTGTCGGAGATACCTTGTAGATAATAAGATGCAAAATCCAGGTCCAGCTCCGGTATGCCTCTTTTTACTGTTTACAATTCCCTGTAAATAAGCGGCATACAAAATTAACCCTCTCCTCCAAACAACAAACAATCAGCTGATTTACAATGAATTACTTCACAAATCGCCTATAGCAGGTTTCCCCCTAAAAATATTTTAAATTATTTGAGTATAATAAATGCCATTGCCTGTCTATTTGATGACCTGTGGAAAGTAGTACTTGCTTTTGCCTGAATAGTTATAGAACAATAACTACAAGGCACAAAAACGCTGTTTTCTATATACATACACACCTGCTATTTACGACTGACCTATTTTAATTGCGCCATCAAATCATCTTACGATGGCGATGTTCTTATACATGTATTTTTTTAGCCAATCCATAATAATCAAAGTTTAAACTAATTATTCACTATTTATGAACCTTTGTACCTATCTCACACCCCGGAAAAGAAAAAAAAGTTTATTTCTTTTCCTGCTTATTTTTGCTTGCCTCATAACCACAAGTAAAGTAACCCGGGCACAGACCTTTGTAAATCCCGGCGTTCCCTTCACCCAGGCAGACCTGGCTCAACTTAAGGCCAATATGAATACAGAGCCCTGGCTTACGGGATATAACTCCCTCAAAGGCGATTCGCATTCGCAATTGAGCTATGGAATGAGAGGGCCTTTTGCTACGGTAACCCGGGCACCCAATTTAAACAATCCGGCATGGCTGGATGATATGATCGCTATTCATAACCTGGCGTTCATGTATGTTTTTACAGGCGATTCCACATACGCCCGTAAAGCTACCAATATGCTGGATGCATGGGCAGTTACCAATACCACCTGGGGTGGCGGAGAAAATATGCTCGATATTGGCGACCGGGTAGCTTATTTTGTTGCCGGGGCTGATATTTTAAGAAGCATCTTCCCGGGATGGACAGCGGCTAACGATACCCATGTCAATAATTATTTCCGTAATGTTTTATTTCCAACTTCTTGGTCGCCTTACCCTACAAGGGATGCTAATAAAGGGGCTCTTCAAACTGCAATTGCAATTGGTATATCGGCCTATTTAAAAGATCCTGTTTTATGGCAGCAAGCCCTTGAGGTATACCGTATGGATGCAGGCGGCGGGTTGCGGAATAGCTTACCTAACGGCGAAGTAGGTGACTCCGGTCGTGATGACCACTGGTTTGAGCAGATCCAGGCGCTTGGGTGGAGTGCCGAAGTAGCCTGGAAACAAGGGGTTGACCTGTTTGCAGAATTTGATAATCGTTTGTTTAAAATCGGCGAATTATATAATCAGTATAGTCAGTCGCCTGCCGGTACCTTATCTTTTATACCATACGGAGCCTATGCCAGCTATTGGACCAATTGGGGAATCCCTCCCGGATTTGTTCACAGGCATCCGTTTAACAATATCATCAAGGGAGCATATGCACTCCGTAAAGGCATCCCAACACCATATACCGAGCAAATACGTGCGCTGGCAGGCGAAGATGGTTTTTCGTTTTTGTATTTAAAATCTTCCGATACCTCGCATGCCACACCTTTAACGCCGGTTGTTTACCCTACCGATAACGTACAGGCGGTGAGTAACGTAACCAATCTGGATATCGGTAATACCGGGCTGGCAGGCAGCGCTTCGTTGAATAACGGGGTCTGGACAGTTAATTCTGCCGGAACTTCTACCAGTAATGCCTTCAGCTTCAATTTTAAAAAGATCAGCGGCAATGCTGGCCTGGTCGTAAAAGTTAACAGCATGTCGCTCAATACCGGCGGCTGCGGCGTCATGTTACGTCAATCGCTGGCTGCTGGTTCCGCATTTTGGGATATTTTTCTCAACGCTACAGGCGGTATCGGCAATCATTGGCAGCCCAAAGCCCCCTGGTGGTTAAAAATCGAACGCGTAGGTACGCGTATATTCGCCTACCATTCGCAGGACGGTATTAACTGGACCAATCTTAGCTGCTGGTATTCTGCAACAGGTTTCCCAACCGATCTGTATGCCGGGTTTTATACCATCTCTGGTAATGCTTCGGCACTCAATACTGCCACGTTCAGCAATGTAGCTTATAGTCGAACTGCGCCGGCCGGCTCTCCGGATATCAGCAGTGCTACTACAGCCACAGCTACAATTAGCACACCTTTCAGTTATAATATTACCGCCGGTGCTAATCCATCTTCTTATAGTGCCAGCGGCTTGCCAGCTGGGCTTAGCCTTGATGCGGCTACCGGTATTATTTCCGGCACACCTACTGCTTTAGGGCAAAGCGAAGTTGCCATAGCAGCTACCAATGCCAACGGCACAGGTACGGCAACCCTCATCCTCAACGTTATCAATAACCAAACGCCCGCAGCGCCTGCATCGGCCGCGGCATCGGTGGTTAACGCTACGCAAATTAAATTGACCTGGGCAGCTTCGGCCAACGCTACCGGTTATTCGGTTAAACGTTCGCTAAGCCCCGGAGGTGCATATACAACAATCCAGGCAGGGGTTAGCGGTACCAGCTTTACTGATGCTTCTCCTGTGCCCGAAGTAAACAACTATTATATTATTACGGCCTTTACCGGGAATCTGGAAAGTAGTAACTCCAACGAGGTCGTTGCTTCAGTTCCGCCTGCGGCCCCTGCACAACCCACTGTGGTTAATAAAAACAAAGAAATTGATTTAAGCTGGACCACCGCTTCCGGAGCAGCAACCTATAATGTAAAAAGAAGCACCGTTAGCGGCGGCCCTTATACAACCGTAGCTAATGTGCCGGGTACCAGTTACGCCGATATAAATGTAAGCAACGGAAGCCCTTATTATTATGTGGTTTCGTCAGTTGGGCAAACCAAAGAAAGCACGAATTCGATCGAGGCATTCGGGGTCCCCGGGGCTGGTTCTTATACCTGGAAACCGGCAACCGAAACCGATTCATTAAAACGGGCTTCCAACTGGGTAGAAAATGCTATACCGGCAAGCCCGGCCATTATTATGTTCAACGCATCGGCTGATACTATTTTGACTAATAACATTAAAGGGCTGGCGGTTTCGCGGATGCAATTTAACGCGGGCGCAAACAGTTATACCATATCCGGCGATACACTTCATTTAAAGAATGACCTGGTTAACAATGCCACAACCTCCCATACCCTGAGTACACCTGTTGTACTGGATACTTTACTCAATGTAAACACCATAACCAGCGGTACGGTATCCCTCACCGGAGGGCTAAGCGGAAACGGAAGTTTGCTTAAAAATGGCATAGGATATCTTTATATATCAGGGAACAATACTTACACCGGCACCACCACACTAAACGGCAACGGGCAAAGCTGGCCCCCCGTATATGGTTTGGAAGTTTCGGGCGCTGGTACCGGAACGCCTTCGGCTCCAACATCCGGGCCGCTGGGCACGGGTAAAATCATTATGAATGGCGGGGCATTATTCTCTGCAAATGGCGATGCAACCTTTTATAATGACTTTGAAATAGCTGCCGGTAAAACCAGTTATTTTTATCAAACCAGTAACGCAATAAACCTGCGGGGCAAGCTTTTGGGTAACGGCACCATTATACAGGATGGAAACACTTACGCGGGCTTACACCTTTTTGGCGATAACAGCAATTTCACCGGTACTTTTGTATCCAAATTACGTAGCGGTAATAACCGGGTGCGTTTTGAAGTACCAGAATCGGGTAGTGCAAAAGCTTACTGGAACCTGGATGCCAATGGTAACGACTGCCAGGGCATACTGTTCGCTACCGGTACCATCAGTTTTGGCGCACTTTCCGGCAGGGGGGCAATCCGGACAGATGCGGGAGGTAGTCCTACCATCAGCATTGGTGCATTAAACCTTAGTACAAATTTTGGAGGCGTCATGTCGGGCTCAATGAACGTTGAAAAAGTAGGCTCGGGCGTACTTATTTTTAGCGGCAATAATTCATATGGCGGCACCACAACCATCAATGGCGGAAAATTCTTGCTGAATAACGACCCGTCGTCCGGCGTATTTAACAGCGCGCTTACGGTTACAGCCGGTTCATTCGGCGGAACCGGTAAAGGTTCAGGATCAGTTACTATCGGAACCGGAAGCGGAACAGGCGCGATACTTGAGCCCGGAAACCAGGCAATCGGTTCGCTGATAACCGGAGCCTTAACATTAAAGTCTGATGCTACCTACAATGCCGAAATTGATTTGGGAAGTGCTACGGGAGATAAGATAACAGCTACCAGTGTAACCCTGGTCAATAATCCTAAATTATCAGTAACGGGCATTGCAGGCACATTACCATCGGGCACTTCTTATACCATTATTAATAATACAGGCAGCACCGCCATTGCCGGAACTTTTAAAGATTTGCCGGAATTGTCTTTAGTTACCGTGGGCGGTTACAGTTTCCGGATAACCTATCAGGGAGGAACGGGCAACGATGTTCAGTTACTGGATGACCGCACTTTGCCCGTTACCATCACCAGTTCATTAACCGACACTGTTGTAGTCGGAAAGTCTTTTAATTATACTATCGGGGCAATCAAATCGCCCAATAGTTTTTCGGCAAGCGGGCTTCCTACCGGGTTGAATATTAATACAAATACGGGAGTAATTTCGGGCGCTCCAACCCAAACCGGAGTTTTTTCTGTTACCCTAACTGCATCAAACGGAAGCACTGCGGATACCGCAGCTCTTGCTTTAACGGTTCAAAGCAACATCGTTAGCGGAATCCTGGTTGCAGCGGGAGATGCTAAAAACATTATAGAATGGGGGCCGATATCAAACTTCAGCTATAAAGTTAAACGTTCCACTACTTCGGGAGGGCCTTATACCACCCTTGGAAATGTTAGTACTACACAATATACCGATGCGAACGTGACTAACGGAAGCACCTATTTTTACGTGGTTACATCAATTGACAGCACTGTTGAAAGCCCAAACAGCATAGAAGTAATTGCGAAACCCAATATTGGCCAGAATGATTATTATAAATTTGATGAGCAAAGCGGCACCAAAGGGGTCGACGCCTGGGGCGCAAAACATGCTACACTGGCGGCTACAGCCAGCCATGGTACCGGCAAGTACGGCCAATCGCTCCTGTTGGATGGAACGGCCAATGCTTATACAACGCTTCCATCGGGCACTATGAGTACGCTAAATGATTTTACCATTTCTACGTGGGTAAGAATGGACGCTATTACTACCTGGATGCGTGTATTTGATTTTGGGCAAAGCACTACTCAGTATATGTTCTTAACAGTTCAGGCAGCCGTGGTAAGCGGAAAATCAACTGTCCGTTATGCAATTAAAAACGGGTCTGCTGCCGAACAGAACCTGAATTTTAATTATACATTCCCGCTCAATACCTGGACAAACCTGGCAGTAACAAGGTCGGGCAGTACTTGTACTTTATATATCAACGGCGCAGCTGTAGCGTCCACCACAGCTATCAGTATCAAGCCATCGGCCCTGGGAACTACAGGTTTTAATTATTTAGGCAAATCGCAATTTTCAGGTGATCCTATGCTTAAAGGCTCAATTGACGCGTTTAAGATTTACAGCAGGGCATTAAGCGCCACAGAAATTGCTGCGGACCTTCTTAGCGATCAAACAATTACCTTTAACCTTATGACGCAGAAGGTAATGGGTGATACCGATTTTGCACCTCCTGCCACTGCATCTTCGGGCCTTCCACTAACATACACCAGTTCAGATACTACAATTGCAGCTGTTGTTAACGGGAATGTCCATATTAAAGCAGCAGGAACGGCTGTCATTACCGCTTCTCAGGCCGGAAACACTGCTTATAAAGCGGCAACATCCATGAACCAAACTTTAACCATAGTTAAAAAAGATCAAACAATAACCTTTAGCACTTTAACTCCCAAAACTGTTATCGATACTGATTTCTATGCGGGTGCAGCAGTAAGCTCAGGTCTATTGGTATCTTACACAAGCGGCGATACGACAGTTGCAGCCATCTTAAACGGGAAAATTCACATCAAAGGTGCAGGAAACACTGTTATTACCGCTTCACAAGCCGGGAATGCCACCTATCTTCCGGCAAGTTCGGTAAGCCAAAGCCTTGCGGTAAACAAACTGGCTCAAACTATAGCTTTCAATACTTTAAGCCCCAAAACGGTTACCGATGCCGATTTCTATGCGGGTGCAGCAGTAAGCTCAGGCCTATTGATCTCTTACGCAAGTTCCGATACAACAGTTGCAGCCATCTTAAACGGGAAAATTCACATCAAAGGAGCAGGTACAACTGTTATTACCGCTTCACAAGCCGGGAATGCTACCTATCTTCCTGCAAGTTCGGTAAGCCAAAGCCTTACCGTAAACAAACTGGCTCAAACTATTACTTTCAACGCCCTGCCTGCTAAAAGACCAGGTGATGCTGATTTTAGTATTTCCGCAACTGCTTCATCGGGCCTGCCGGTAAGCTTTGGCAGCAGTAATACAGGTGTTGCAACGGTAACCAACGGACTGGTTCATATTGTGGGAACCGGAACAACTGTTATTACAGCCAGCCAGCCGGGTAACGCAACTTATAAAGACACAACGCTTAGCCAAACCTTTACCGTTATTCCGCTTAACCTGCAGGTACAGTACCAGGATGGGGATACCGGACAATTGACCAATAACATCGCCCGCCCATATGTGAAGGTGGTGAATGCCGATTCTGTTGGCGTAGCCTATAGTGAGTTAACCATGCGTTACTGGTTCACTGCAGAGAATTATGCCGGCATCAATACCTGGATTGATTACGCCCAGCTGGGGAACAGCAATGTAAAAATGAAATATGTTCCTTTGGATCAGCCCCGGAATGGCGCCCTGGGTTATGTGGAATATAGTTTCACCGCAACAGGAAACCTGGGCGCTAACAGCAATACCGGGCAAATACAATCCAGGTTTGCCAACCAGGACTGGGGATTGTTGAACGAGGCGGATGATTATTCCCATCAAAGCAATACCAGCAGCTATGCTGGCAACAACCATATCACGCTTTACCGCAACGGGATGCTGATATGGGGAACCGAGCCAACTGCTGCTACCCCGCTTACCAGCCTGAACGTGTTTTACCAGAATCAAAACACAGCTACCAGCGGCAATACCATCAGCACCTACCTGGCTATTAACAATACCGGGAATGTACCGGTAGCTTTTGGCGACATTACGGCCCGTTACTGGTTTACCAAAGACGGCACACAAAGCCTGAACTACTGGATAGATTATGCTAAAAAAGGCAGCGGTAACATCAGCGGTAACTTTGTACCATTAAGTACTGCGCTTACCGGGGCCGACACCTATTTTGAGCTTGCGGTAAATTCCTCAGCCGGTACCCTTTATCCTTTAAGTTCATCGGGCAATATCCAGTACCGTATTGTCAAAGCAGACTGGTCGAACTTTAATGAACTGAATGATTACTCCTACCTGGCCAAAGATGTGATGAAGGAGAATAACCACATTACGGTTTATTATAAAGGGCAGTTGATTTACGGAACAGAACCTTCAGCAGGCTCCGTGTCATTAAAAAGCGCCCCGCTGGCCGTGGCTCCGCCGCAGCGCGACATCAGCAATGAAGGAATTGTAGTACACCAGGGTCTTTCTCCAAACGGGGATGGTATTAATGATGTGCTGATCATAGACGGCTTAACCGCCTACCCGGATAATAAATTAACGATCATGAACCGCAGTGGTGTTAAAATATTTGAAGCGAATGGCTATGATAACAGCTCGAAAGTATTCGACGGGCATTCCAGTATAGGCGGCGCCATGCAGCAGCCGGGTACCTATTTTTACACGCTGGAATATAAGAAGGGTGAAGAAAATAAACATAAAACCGGTTTCATCATCATTAAATACTGATAGCACGGCATGGTCCCGGATATGAATAAAATTTATAATAACAAGAAACCCCTGCTTGTTGCATTAAGCCTGTGCCTGTTACTTATAGTAACAGGCAACAGTGCTGTTGCGCAGCAGCAAGCCTTTAGTTATACCCAGTACATGGATAACTTAACACCGTTTAACCCGGCCTATTCCCTTTTGGATAAAGCCGGATCAATTCATACCCTGGCACGCAAGCAATGGGTAGGAATAGACGGGGCGCCGGTAACTTACCTGATCAACGGGAACCTGCCCATCGAATCGATTGACGGTGCAGCAGGACTGATCGTATTTAATAACCAGTTGGCCATTGAACATCAAACCGAAGTAAATGCCTATTTTGCAAAAGGGATCCAGCTGGACCCTTACAGTTATTTAGCGGTATCGATCAACGCCGGCGTACGGAACTATGCAGCCAATTATTCTACATTGGATTCCAATGATCCAACCTTCAGGAATGATGTAAGGGGAACCAAACCCAATATTGGATTTGGCGTAATCTATTATACCGGCTGGTACTACCTGGGGATCTCGGCACCCGAGCTTACCATAACCAGTTTGGGGACCGCATCGATTCAAAACAATTCCAATTTCAGGAGTCATTATTACTTTTCAGGGGCTATGCTTGCCAATATCAGCGAGGATATCAAATTTAAACCGGCAACATTGGTTGCCTATGCAAAAGGAGTGCCGCTTGTTGCGGATGTTTCCGGTACAATGTATATAAAAGAGACCCTGGGGCTTGGTATCAACTACCGTACCGATAAAACAATGGCAGGGATTCTTACATTAAATATGAATGCCTTTCATATAGGTTACAGCTACCAGTTAGGCACCTCATCAGCCAACCTGGGGGGCTTTAACAACGCTACCCATGAAATATCGCTGAGCTACCGGTTTGGGAAACTTCTGAATAATATTAATTTACTATAGCCCATTTCCATATTATAAAAAAGCTGTTGCAAAAAGAAAAACAAAGTAGTTTCCGGAAAAATGGGATTGCCTATTCTGTGATAAGCTTTGCCCATTTATTAGATCCGGGAAATGATTTCCCGGATTTTTTTTTGCAATAAACTGGCTATTATCTTGCTTGTGATGATGCCCGGATAATAAGCTCCGCATCCAGAATAACTGTTTCCGGGCTACTCTCATCATCGTTGGTGCGGGTAAGAATCGTGAGCATCAAAGCGACCAAATGGCTGGCTATTGCAGTAATTGGTTGGGATATGGCAGTAACAGGTGGCGAATGTAATTTAAACAACCTGCTATCGTCAAATACAATTACAGCCACATCCTGCGGAATCCGGAGGCCAAGATTCCTGATCGCTTCCAGTCCGTTTTCGGCGATATAGTTTGTTGAAAAGTAAAGCGCGTCGATAGCGTTGTTCTCTTTCAGGAAATTTTCAATTTCAACTATGCTTTGCTCCCTCTGGCTATGATACCTTATTTTTTTAATTATTGGCGATTGTTTTAAATCAGTTATTGCTTTTAGGTATCCATTTTGCCGTTCAATCATTTGAAATTGCTCGGATACCAATGTTATTAATGCAATATTTTGATAACCTTCCTGCACCAAATGCTTTACTCCCGAAAAGCTTGCAAAAAAATTGTTTACCAGAACGGTATCAGCTTTAATATTCCCGAGCGGACGGTCGAATATGACGATAGGAAAACCATCTTCCAATAATTCGCTGACAGCGGATTCAATACCCGGCGCCGGCGCGATAATAAAACCATCAACACCATGATTTTTAAAAGCCAGTATTAAATCCTTAGCTTTCCGGGTGTCATTTTCTGTACTTCCATAGATGATCTGATAGCCTTTGTTGTATGCATGCTCCTCGGTTGCTCTTGCAATAGATGAAAAAAAAGGATCAGAGATATCTTCAATCATCATACCCAGAATTTTGGTTTTTCCCGCTCTGAATCCCTGGGCTATTTTATTGGGTATATAACCAACATTCTTTACATAATTCAGGACTTTATTTTCTAAATCAGGAGTAATCCCATATTCTTTTGCCTTCCCGTTCAGGATAAATGAAACCGTAGTTTTAGAAATGTTTAATTGGTTTGCGATATCCTTTATTCCTAACTTCTTTTTCATAAAAGCTCCCGGGCATATTACACTTTGAAATGTTCAGGTTTATTTTAAATAGTTGTGGTTAATCATTCCGTTTTGATAAATCTTAAATCCTCAACATGCTCACCAACAAATATATCCGCCATATCTCCCGTTTTGTAAAACGACGGCTTATTAACCATATCATCCGAGATGATCTGATCTGCGATTTTCAGGTTCTCAAACGTTATATTTTTGATTCCCCGCTTCTCATCATAACCAGCAATAATTGACATGTTCGCGTTTTTACCTGCATAGTGAATATTTTTAAAATAAACATTCTGTATACCATCACCGGGCGACGTATTATACTTATGATTAAACATTACCCGAATATTGATAAGCTGGCCCTTACTTATGCTTTCAACTGCAATATTTTCAAATCGAATAT
Organism: Mucilaginibacter sp. P5_A4; assembly: GCF_056400605.1. Taxonomy (NCBI): domain Bacteria; kingdom Pseudomonadati; phylum Bacteroidota; class Sphingobacteriia; order Sphingobacteriales; family Sphingobacteriaceae; genus Mucilaginibacter; species Mucilaginibacter sp. P5_A4. The sequence continues at coordinate 83,094 of NZ_JBFUKX010000009.1, forward strand.
CGCGCAGCAAATTGCTATCCCCGGCATTTAACGACATACATCCCTGGTAATCTATCTGGTTTTCATGCTGATTCAGTATGATTATATTTTTGAATTTTATGTTTTCGAGCGTATCTGGGTTTTTACTGTCGCCATGGGTGCCTACCAGGATAGGATGGGCTACATCTGCCCACAAAATTGAATTACTTACGGTTAAGTTTTTTACATTACCATAATAATCCCAACGGTGCCCATATACGGCCACACAGTCGTCAGAATTTCGCATAAAAACATGATCAAGCAAAATATCTTTACTACAGAACACATCAATTCCATCTGCATTTCCCTCCGAACTGAAGGATTTAAGATCTTTTATGTTTACTTTCTCCGATTGACCGATAAGTACCGAATATTTATGAGGAATAACGATAATACCGCTGATCTCGACGTTTTTTGAATATTGAACGAGAATGGCATCCTTTCTTGTTGTCACAGAATCGGGGGACTTGTTATTTTCGTGCCGGGCAGACTCTTGTCCAACATTTAATTGTGTTAAAATACCGCGGCCAAAAATCTTTACATTTTCTGCGTGATCAACTATAAAGCTGCCGTGTACAATAGCTCCTCCGGATATATAAACTTTTTTATTTGAAGGCAGGAGCATCCTGCCGATTTCATGAATTCCGGGACCAAAATAAATAAGGTCCGCGTTTCCTGAAGTGGGTCGTTCGGTATCAATAGCATTCGCAAAGACCTGGAGGTTCTCAAGAATATTCCCGTTTATTTCAACAGAAACAAACTGTGAAGCATCCATAGAAAAAGTAATGGTATTTCCGTGTATCTGCGAAACGATTCCATAAGCCGCCGGGCGGATTTTAACACTTTTAACTTTGGCATTATTTACCGTTACCGAAACATTTACCTTGGCCGAACAATCAAAATAAGTATAGGAAGTCTGCTTTACTGCCATCCTGTTATTAACCGAATGGGCAACGTTTGCATAATACACGTCTGGCCTTTGCCAGGCTGAGCCTGCCTCTTTTATCTTTACCTGGTAGGCTTTACTTATTATTGTACAATTAGGGGCTTTATAGTTAATTATTTCTGCAAAACTGCAAATTGTGGTTTGCAGAAAAATGCATACCGTAAATATTGATTTAAACATATATTATTTATAAACACTGAAATTTTAGAAAAGACAGCCTAATTGTATTTACATACTCATGTTATTAAGGATAAATTAGAAAAAAGCCCCAATAGCTTAAGCCTTATAACCAATTGATACCCGTATGTATGAAGAAGGCTTAATTACAGATGTTAATTATAGTTGTGAAGTAATAGTTTTAGCATATGTTAAATAAAATCATTGATGTGGATTGTAAATGCAATATTTATTTAAAATTGAGGTCTTAATTTTTTAAACGGCAACTCTGCAATCTGCCATGTATTTATCTTCGGACAGTTCTGTCCTCAACTGAAGTATTCCACGATGGACATGATTAACTACCGACTGGTATTTTATACCTGTAACCTCGGCTATCTGCTCATAGTTCCAGCCGTCAAAATATTTTAGAAATATCATTTCACGCTGCCGTTTTGGCAAGCCATTGAGTGCAATAGAGAGCTGCCGCTTCATTTGAAGGTTAATTTCCTTGTTAACCAGTATTTCTTCCTGGGAAAACACCATTTCAATCTCAAAGTCTTGTATAGTGTGAGTATACCGCACCTTATCACTTTTAATATAATTGATAGCAATGGAACGGGCGGCTTTAAAAAAGTACACCTTAACGTTACTAATCGGGCCGAGCTTTTCCTTTTTTTCCCATAATTTAATAAAAAGATCCTGGAGTAAATCGTAGCATACATCTTCATCCTTCAATATCTTAAGTAGATAATGAAACAGACCGGGAAATAATTCATTATGGATACATTTGAATGCCCCAACGTCCCCACTGCGGGAATCTTCCCACCAACTTGATAACTGACTGCTCTTATTCATAAACGGTTTTGGATTTTCTTAATGCTACATACTTTATACATACAAAACTCAATATGCCGTGCACATTGGCTGGTTTGAAGAACAAAGAAATAACAATGAATAATTGGTTTAACAAGAGCTAATATGGTGCGAATTGCACATAAATACGGGGTACAAACAAGCCATTTAAAGGGTACAATTCGACCAAAAAAGGCTCTCTAAACCGGTTTAGAGACAAAACCGATGGATTGCCCGTTAAGTGCCGCTAACATTGAAGCGTTTTTTAAATACCGGGCGCTTCTGACGAACAAAGTCGGAAGGATTAACGCCGAAGAGTTTAAAAAACTGTGTACGGAAGTATTTGATATTGTTGAAGCCGGTTTCAAGCGCAACTTCATTTACATTCATATTCGATTGAATCAATAGTTCTGCCGCTTTACGCAATCTTATATACCTGATGAAGCTGTTGATTGAATGCCCCGACAGGAACTTTACTTTCCTGAAAAGGTTTGAGCGGCTCATCCCAATTTCATTTGCAAGTACATGTACATTAAAATGTTCGTCTGTAAGATGCTTTTCAACCACCTCGATACATTTTTCCAGGAAATGCTTATATTCTTCCGAAATGTTAATATTACTTTTTTTCAGTGTTACCGCGTTATAAAAATAGCTTTGTAAATTGCTTCTCATCTGCAATAAATTGGCAACACGCGCAATGAGAATTTCTTTTTCAAAAGGCTTGTTTATATAATCATCCGCCCCACTCTCCAATCCTTTAATCTTATTTTCTGCTGATGAGCTGGCAGTCAGCAAGATCATGGGGATATAGTTGAGCAAAGGATCTTGCTTGATTATAGCACACAATTCAATGCCGTTTAAGCCAGGCATCATTACGTCACAAATAATCAAGTCAGGCAGCTTTTCCTTTGCAACAGCAATACCACTCAAACCATCTGCAGCTTCGCATATGAGATAGCTTTTTTCAAGTATACTTTTAATGTACCGCCTCAGTTCGTGATCGTCATCAATAATTAATATTACCTTTTTATCAGTAATTATTCCCTGGCCCTTAAAATCAAGCTGATTTTCAACTATGTTAGCAACCGGCAAACTATCGGCCAGTTCATTTAAAAGTTCTGAAGACTGTGATCCCGTTGCTGCTATTTCCTTACCTGCAAAATGAGCTGTACCCTTTTTCAATTGAAGTAAAAAAACCGTTCCGGTTGATACTTCGCTTATATAAGAGAGAGATCCATGGTGTTCGGCAGTAAATTGCCTGGCAAGATACAAACCGATACCAAAGCCAGCCTTTAACAATCCTGTGGTATCTTTTGACCGGTAAAATTTATCAAACAACCTTTCTTTAACATCCTCCGGGATCCCCTGTCCGGTATCAGCTACGCTGATATTTACAAATTCAGTATCCTCTTTGATACTAATGATCACCTTTCCGTTTTGTGGCGTATATTTTATTGCGTTTGAAATTAAATTAAAAAGGATAATTTCAATCTTTTCCCTATCGCCATAAATAACCAGGTCTTTAACATCGGCAATCAATTCATAATGCAGGTGTCCTGTTTTTGCCTGAGGAATAAAGCAGGACTTTACATCACGACAGACTTCAAAGATATTTATGGGCCCTATATTTAATTGAGAAATGCCATCGTCAGCTTTTCTGAATAAAAGCAATTGGTCAACCAGGCTTAACAACCTTCTTGCATTCCTATATATAATATTCAGGTCCTGGCGGTCATTCTCCAAACTCCGGTCTAAAAGATCCTTGATGGGATTAATTATTAAAGATAAGGGTGTACGGAATTCATGAGACATTCCTGTAAAAAACTCCAGTCTCCTCTCGTGTAATTCTCTTTCCTTTTCCTGCAGGGTCTTTTGGTTTTCGGCATTAGCTACCGCCAGCTTAATTTCATATTTCAAACGGGTTTCTCTAAACTTATAATCCAGGTACCAGTAAATAAAAGATATGACTAAAAGTACATACACAAGATAAGCCCACCAGGTGCGATACCACGGAGGCAGCACTATTACCTTTAAATAGGCTTGTTTTGATAACCACTGCCCTTCAGAATTGGTGGCATTAATTTTAAATGTATATGTTCCCGGGCTTAACCTGGTGTAAACTGCGGTTCTGTTGTGCCCGGAGTAATTCCATCCCCTGTCCCAGCCTTCCATTGTATACCTGTAGCTAATTCTTTCCTGGGCAGTGAAATTGATAGCTGCAAAATCAAAAGAAAGAGACGCTTCATCATAAGGCACCGTAAGCGAGGTAATAAGCTTCTTACTATCAGATTTTAGCCCGAAAAGGTAATCACTTGAAGGGTGATTATTTATTTTTATCCCCGTAATAACCAGGTTGGAATTATCTTTTATCGGGACAATTTGCTCCGGACGGAACAGACTTAAACCGTTAATGCCGCCAAAGGCAAGTTCTCCGGTTGACAGGTGCAAGGAGGCATTATAGTTGAATTCCCTGTTCAAAAGGCCATCACTTTCAAAATAATTAGTAAATATCCGTTTTTGCGGGTCGAACCTGGAAATGCCATTGTAAGTACTCATCCACAAGTGCCCAAAACTATCTTCTTCGATAGCCAAAATGGTGTTATTACTTAATCCATCATCAGTAGTGTACTTACGGACAATACGATGTTTATTCCTGTCAAAAAGCATCAAACCGGCCTCTGTTCCCAACCACATATTACCCCATTTGTCTTCATGTATTGATCGGACAGATTTGCCAACCGGAAAAAACTTATGCTTTTTATTTATCCGGTCAATTTCATAAATACCATCAAATGATCCTCCCCACAATTTTCCGTAATGGTCTTCGGTAATAGCCAGGATATTAATTAGTTTAGAATCAAATACACTGAACCGGTCATTTTGTCTGTCGTAGCGGTAAAACCCATCCTGCAATGCGCTTGCCCAAAGATTATGTGCGCGATCTTCCTTCAAGATCCAAAAAATTGAAGTGACCGGATTTCCCGCTTCATTAACTCCTTTATAAACTTTGAATTCTTTAGATTGAGGCAAATACTGATTTATTCCGTTACTATAGGTGGCAATCCATATTTTGCCGAATGAATCCTGCTGGATGCATGTAATAAAATTGGAATTTATCTGTCGTGAATCCCCCGGGGAATGGCTGTAGTTTTCAAATGTATTTTCCCTTCTGTCCCAAATGCTCAGGCCGCCGCCATCGGTACCAATCCAGATTTTTTTGTCTGAAGTTTCAAAGATAGATTTGACAAAATTATTAATCAGGCTATTCGCATTTATCGGGTTATGAGCAATATTAAGAAACCTGGATTTGTAATCATCTATTATATTTACCCCTCCCCGCAGTGTGCCAATCCACTTTCTATTTTGCTTATCTACGTAAATAGCGTAAACAGCATTGCTGGATAGAGAAAACTGGCTCAGATTGCTGTTCAGATAATTAAACTTCCCGGTATTTATATTCAGAATGTTGATACCTCCGCCATCTGTACCGATCCATAGCGAGCTATCCCGCATTGGTTGAATACTTGTTATCCTGTTTGAACTAAGCTTCTCTGGACCCTCGCTCAGCTCAAGGTTATAATAACCCAGCTTTATATCGTAACGATGTAATCCGGAGCTTGTTCCAATCCAAAGCCGACCTTTGTCTGCCTGCATACACGAAGCCGCTGTTATTGATTTATTAATGACTTCAGCTTGTTTTTTTTCCTTGTTATACAAGCACAATCCGTGGTCTTTAACCATTAAATAAACATGTTGCAAGCCATCTGTACACAAGCTCGTAACATTGTAATTCACGATAATTTTATGGCCATCAATAAGGGGAACACCATAGCCTGTTTCCTGATGTTTTCGATCGAAGACTATCAGTCCGTTGTCCTGTGAAGCCACATACACCAATCCCGTGGCATCAGTTTTAATATCCTTTATGTAAGTACTGAGTTTTTTTGGTTGGCTATTACCAGGAAAAAAGGCATAAACCGGGGTGAATTTTTCAGACACCCGATTAAAAATATTTATACCCTGCCTGGTTCCTACCCATAAATCATGCCTGGTATCTTGTGTAATACAGTTAATCCAATTATTTATGATGGATTTTGAGTTATTTGGATTATTGCGGAAGATCTTGAAATTATAGCCATCATAACGGTTTAAACCATCATATGTCCCAAACCATACAAATCCCTGGTCGTCCTGGTAAATGCAGCGGACTTCATTATTTGATAAGCCATTATTGATTGATAAATGATCTATTGCAGGATAAACGATAGCAAAAGATAATAATGGCTGAAGTATCAGAACAACTACCAGGTATACAATGCTGATATAGTTGGCTGACTTCGCAACTTTAGGATATAAGCAATTGTTAACCTCGGGATTCACTTTTACTTCTCTTATTAAACTGGTATCACTATCTGGGCCGGATTTAATTGTTATAAATCTAACAAGAAGCCTATTGGTTAGGATTCATCTGTACCCCGGGACTTGCTGATCTTAGTATATATAGAGTTCCAGTTAGAAGCGATCAATTTCGGGGGAATTTTAAGTTTCCTTATCCGAAAGGGAGGCACGGGCTCTATTTCATCTTTCTTTTTAATCATTTGTACAAATAAAAGATTTTCCATTCATTTTCTCAAATTATCCGGGAGCTTATATAATTGGCTGTCCTTCAAGGCAAACTAAGTCGGGTGCGTCTCCTAATTATTTTCTTTCAAAAGCTTTATATATTAAAGTTTTTTTCGGCGAAACATTAGTGTTAAATATCACAACGCAATATAAAAAAGGCTCCCTGAAGAGCCTTCTAACCAATTATTAATCAATAGTTACCCAACCGGTATATCAAGATAATATATAGACAATTGTGATTGCTTTATATACTCACCATTTTCATTTTATTACGATAAATTATTTGACCTGCCTAATTTAAACGATTGAGAATAAACGCAAAAAGACCATTGACCGGCCTTTTTGCGCAACCTGGATCATATTAAACAGCTGAATTTATTTCCCTACGCGCAATGATGGCCTGGTTTAAACAGGAATGGCATGAACCTATAGTCCATGCCATTTCTTGTTTATAAATATAAGTTTTACGTTTTTTTAGCAACATGTTTATCAAGGTGCAATGGTCCATAACTGATTGTTGCTGGTTCCGCTTGCCCAGAATTGCATGATGGATCCATCCGCGGTACCACCTCCGGTATCCAGGCATTTGCCATTAGTACGGTTTACAATTTTAAAGTAGGATCCTACCGGTATTATTGTCCATTGTTGATTGGTGCTTCCGCCGCTTGCCCACTCGGCAACTGTAGAACCGTCGGCAATGTGGTCATAGCTATCCAGGCACTTGCCACCTGTTACACAAGCTAATTTGTAATAACCGCCGCTATATGTTATTACCCATTTCTGGTTATTACTACCGCTTGAGGCCCATTGCCCCACATTTGCTCCGTTAGTATTTACCCCTAAATTATCCAGGTATTTTCCGCTTGCGCGATTGACCAGTTTATAAGTTCCATTGGCTATAGGCTGCGTTCCTACAGAATGTGTTAAAGTTCCAAATCCTAACTGGTCATACCCTCCGCTGTTTGGCCCATAATCGCCGCCGCCGCCTTCGGGCCTTACATTAGCAGCATACTGCCCGCTAAAGGTTGTTCCGGTAATGCCATGTGATATCTGGTAATTGTAGATCAGCTCCCAGCTTGGGCGGATATCTCCCCTACCGCCGGCTGCAATAACCGTTTGTGTTTGCCATGTGCAATTTTGCCCGTTAGCCCAGTTATAAGTGGTGAAAGGCACCTCGTTTCCAAGATTATAACTGGCAGTATATTCGCAAACTGCCAATGCTTTGTTGTTTTCATAAGCAAATAAATCCTGGTTTTGGTTATAAGCCATTTGGCAGAAAGCCCCCAGCAGAGAAATATCCAAACATTGGTGCCCCTGATCACGACCAGCTTCCTGTCCTTGCCCTAACTGACCTGAATTGTATAAAAAAGGCACAGCATGATCAATTGAACCATTTCCGGCGCCGGTTTTGAAATAGGTTATTGCTTCGTCAAACTTGTTAGTGTCGTCACATAATATGCCAATTGAAAGAATTGACGCCATACTGCACAAATCCCAGTTTGCCCAGTAATTTGTTATACAGGCTCCATTATGATTCACCAAAAAATCGTGGTTCATTGGATAAAATACGTTAAGCATCATATTTTTAAAGCGTGTAAAGTCTGCTGCTGCCCAGCCGCTGTAGTCACGCATGATCTCGGCTGCATTGGCAAACTCGTAACCATATATACCGGCAGCAAGCCATCTGTCTGCAGATCCCTGGATCGATACCAGGGTAGATGACCATGCGTTCATGATAGCCACTGCCTTATTTCCACAGGCTACATCGCCATTGATTTTCCAACGTAAAGCATTTTGATAAGCGGCAGCAATATCATTATATAGTTTTGAATAGTTTTCCGGCGAACCAGAACCTCTGTAAACGGTATCCACAGGCCCTTTCATGGCATAAGTTGATAGCGAGTGTGAGTTGGCTGTAAGTTTGTTCCATCCAGACAGCCAGGGATCTGTCCCTGCGTTAACCATGGTCTGCATCCTGATCAGATCTGCCTGGGTATGCAGCATTCCGGGGTGAATGAATGTAGTGGTTGCGTTTACGGCAAGTTTAGAAACAGATGTAGGCTTATTGCTATCAGCGTTTACCGCCACGGGCAAAGATGACTTTTTACAGCCTAATGTAAACATCAGAAATAAACAGCTAAGAAAAATCAGGCTTTTTGACTTCATTTTTTTTAAATTTTGGTTAAGTTATAATTTGGTTAATTAATTACAAATGAAACACCTACCAAAAACGCAAAACCGAACCCAAATACTTAGCATAGTGTTGATTAATAATAAAATAAATTGCAACCAAGATAAGAGACATGGCTTCCGTATTGACTAATAGGTAATAATTGTAAGTCAAACATATTGCAATTAATAAATAATAATGAGGGACTAATTGACCATTTATGAGGCACTAATAGGCCAGGAAGGAGTAATAATATTAAATTTCATCAAAACACGTCACAATTTATAACAACATATTTCACCCGCCATTTACAGCTGTATTAAATTGATCCTAAGGCATGTGGCAATAAATTAAGGATTTTTAATTTCTATCTTCCCATTGTGTTTACTTATGGGCAGCGACAAATAAGCAGACTTTTGCAATGTGTTTTATCCTTAGTTCACCCAAAAAAAAGATCTGAACCCAAATTACCGGGCGGGAGTTGTTTTAGCCTTACCAGGCTTCCAGATCTTGAAGTTTAACACAAATTTATTTTTTTGGATCAGTGAACGCCATTCGACAAATAAAATAGAGCACAGTAAAAGCAACCCCAATATTAAACTTGCAATYGATTTCCAGGAAAATCCTTCCTTGATTATGCTTTCCGCATTTTCTGAAACATATTTTCCCATATGCACAGTAATGGCATCGCTTGTAAATTTACCTACAAAAAAAGTTGGGATTATATACCTTGCGTTTATTTTTGACATACCACTGGCCAGGAATAAAGGCGTAGTGGGAAGCGGTAATAAGGTGTAAGCAAGTATGACTACCTGGCTTTTCCATCCTTTTTCTTTTAGTTTTTTACCAAGGAACTGGACATCTTCATTCTTCGACTTCTTAAAAATTCTTCCGGCCAGCATCGGGATATACAAAGTAAGGGTATATCTTCCAATAATAGACCCCACAACTCCAATTGTAATAACCCACCAAACATTTAGGCCATATACAACCTGTAAAAAAATCATAATGGTAAAAGCAGGTGGAAACGGGAAAGGAACAACATCAAATAAAAAGGCGCCCGTAAAAACAAGCAGGTATTGCCACCACATATTTTTATATCTTTATTATCAAATCTATAGTTTTAATCTTAGATACAAAGATTGCGATAGAGGTTATTACCTATCCTACCGGATAATTAAATATAATTTAGCGAACGGAGTTGAGTATAAAACATCCTGATTAATTTACAGCTTCAGGATCAGCAAAAATAAAATCGGTAACCAATAAGCCTTTCGATCCGTTTGTAGTTTCGATGGTATAGATGTATTTATAGGTTTTTGATAACTGATCAAATCCCTCGTCAATCACTTTTATATTCAGATCAGCTAAAGAAAAGTCCTCACTGTTTTGGATACATAAAAATCGTTCATCCTGTATTGGTAAAAAATCGTCAGTATATCCCTGGTCGTGCAGATCAATTACCCTGCTTGTTAAAGCATTGCTTAATCTTTTTTTATTGTTTTTCATGGTAATTTTCAATTTAACAGCTTACAAACATACCTCCCTACTTATTTGCTACTCAACATCTTAGCAAATTTCAATCCAAAAGCATGTAAATTCAATTACAATGCGAGTGTTTATTTTTTTTTCTTAAACCTGTTACAAAACTTCATAAATCCAGGTTCAACTCCGCCTACAAATAACACCCTGTGTTTGGATTTTAATACAACAATAAGTCAAATTGGCAGGGTTTAATTTTTAAGTACTGCCGCTATTTTTAACGCACGGTAAATAAATGGAATTATGATACRGTAAAACATACAACGCCAAATAATCATCCCCGTTATCAGGTATAATTATTATCGATAAAAACTAAAGTGGTTTATTTTAATGCCATTTGGTATTTTTCATAATTTTAACCAAACAAAATTTGAATATTATAAATACCTACATGGAGCATCCACTTGATAACCCGGCCTGGAATGCTTTAACATCTGGCAATAAAAACCTTTCGGCAGGTGTTCACCATGTTAAATATTTTATAAAAGATGTTTCCCCTTTTGCAGGCATGGCCGAAAACACACCCGGGAACTTCGATATCCTTTATAATCTCCTGCCGTCTCAAACTACGGTGGCCGTTTTTAATCCGGGCGAGATGGAGATCCCCAAACAATGGAAAATCATTCAGCAAATGAGGGCCTTGCAAATGGTATACAATAACCCGGCACCACAGGCAGTAGCCGGCGCGGAACTTATACCTTTACGAGATGAGCATATACCGGCCATACTGGCGCTCACCAAACTAACCAACCCCGGTCCGTTCTTTAGCCGTACTATAGATTTTGGAAATTATTACGGCATTTTCAATGGCCATCAATTGGTAGCCATGGCCGGGCGGCGTTTACAGCCTTTGCCCTACATGGAGGTTAGCGCGGTTTGTAACCATCCCGATCACCTTGGCAAAGGTTACGCCAGCCAATTAATACAACACCAGCTGCGGCTAATTAAAGCTGATAATGGCATTCCATTCCTTCATGTGCTTTACGATAATGCAAATGCTATTAAAGTTTATGAAAAGCTGGATTTTGTAACACGGAAGGAAATGAGCATTTGCGCAATACAGAAGGTTTAACTACTGGCAATACAAAAACAGGGGCGTGGCTTTACCGAGAATGAGATATAATTTGTTCAACATATAGCATGCTTTTTGCTACATCTGGCTTAATTCAGTAAATTTGTTAATTACTGTAGCTCAAAATTCGCATACCGAACTTAATGCTGTTTAAATTAGCCTGTTAAGGCTATTTAGCAGCCCATGGCTGACAGTGAGACTTCGGAGCTAAAAAAATATTGGTTAATTATTATGGAGATCAACTGGAAAGTGAAGTAGCTAAGTTATTAGGAATAAAAAATATTCTCGGAAAGACATTGATGAGATGCTTAGCGCAGATTCTTAATAATTAATTAAGTAAATTTATAACACGTAAAATTCATCTTGTATATGCAAACCCTCGAAATTAAAGTACCGGACGATAAAACCCGCCTGGTTAAAGAATTTTTAAAAGAACTTGGTGTAACCGTTAAAGTAAAAAAAGAGGTTAATACTCCAAACGCAGATACTATAGCTGCAATGAATGAACTTAAAGCAGGTAAGGGCAAAAAATTCAAAAGTGTTGACGAACTTTTTAACAGTATCTGATCAAAGCGATGTTTGAAATTGTTACTTCAGCGAAATTCCTAAAAGATCTGAAATTACTTAAAAAACGCTCAAGTAAAGATTTTAAATTATTACAGCAACTAATTACTGTACTTGCTGAAAAAGGACACAAGGGGTTAAGCAAAAAGCATAAACCTCATAAACTTAGCGGCGATTACAAAGGATATTGGGAATGCCATGTAAAGCCCGACCTGTTACTTATTTGGGATGAGAATGAAAAACTAATGATTTTAGAGTTAGTAAGAACAGGTACACATTCAGATCTATTTTAATTTATAACATCCGGAATACATTAACCTTCATGGCATATCTGTTTCCTTCTACCCCAGGTAATTCACATATTGCTCCTCAAACGTTCCATCACTGTAAAGATCAATAAGCCCATAGCCCGGTGCGGTTTCGCGGAGGTTGCCTTCCCACCATGCACCGCTTACGGCCCCGTTACAGATGTAGGTAACATTATTATAAACCACCTTATCCCTTAGATGGATGTGACCGCTCAAACATAATTTAACATTGGGGTGCTGGTAAAACAAGCGAATGATTTTTGCTGTATCGGTATGCATATCGCCGCCCAGTATTTCCCATTTGTTGATAATATCATCCTGTACCATCAGTGTAGCACTCAGGATAGGAATATGCGACATCACCAGTACCGGCATTGCAGGGTCGGTGGTTTTCAATTCATTCTCCAGCCAGGCAAACTGCTCGTCGCCCAGTTTACCAATGTACCAGGTTCCGTCAATATCAAGGTGTACACTGTCAAGCAAAATAAATTTCCAGCCGCCTTTGGTAAAACTGTTGTAGGGCTTTGAAAGTTTTAGCTGGTCCATGGAGTATTGTTTGCCGTAAATAGCCTGGCTTTTATTATTCTCGTTCCACCATATATCGTGGTTGCCCAGGCAATAATGTACGGGAATGCTGCTTTCGCCTTTCATCACATTGTTCATCAGCCGCCATTGATCGTTAATAGTGCCGATGTTTTCCTTGTTCATATCAAAAACAATATCCCCGCCATTCAGTATCAGGTCTGGTTTGGGACTTTGCTGCTGCAAATGGTGCAGGCATTTAACAAATTTGGCGGGAGCATCAAACTTGTTTTTAAGATGCACATCGGTCAAATGCGCTATCCGGAGCACATTTTTTTTAGGATCGATGATGTTACCAAAACCCAGGGTTGGCGCCAGTAACAGGCCGCCAATATTTTTTAATGCTGATCTTCTTTGCATATGAAATGTAAAACTAATTAGATACGAGGTTTTTTATGCTCCCCTTTTTCCGGCTTCATTTCTGACTTATTACTATCTTTTTCATATTCCTTTTCATCCTTTTGATTCCTGCGGATGAGCCATATCACCAATGCAGCCAGCACAAGTGTTATGGCTATTACTAAGGGATAATTTATCGCTTCCATAATTGGTTTGTTGATTAAAACAGATGTAGGGAAAGGGCTCGAACCTTTCATATGCTGCCGGCCAGCGCCCTACGCAATGATCTCAATGACCGGCGCAAAGTTAAATGCCTTTTTGGTAATAATAACCCAGGTGGATAATTTAACAAAATGGTAATATGCCGAATTGAATGGCAGTGAAAAATCAGCATCGTACTACAAAGCATAACAACAACAGGACTATTCCTTTACACCATAACCTTATTTTTGCCAAATGGCAATAATCAGCAAAAATGATGTTATAAAAGCAACGGGAACTAAAAGGCTTCCCGGTTTAGCTGCGCTTTTAATGAAGCTGATGAAAATTGATGCATTTAATAGCATGATGCAGCAGGCTGGCACTTTAAAAGGTGTTGACTTTACCCGTTTCGTGCTTGATTTTTTAGGTATCACTATCCAGGTTGATGAAGAGGATCTGGCCAGGATCCCGGCTTCGGGCGCTTTTATTGCAGTAGCTAATCATCCTTATGGCGCTGTTGAATCGCTGGCCTTGCTCAATTTACTGGTTGCATCCAGGACCGATACTTTATTTATGGGTAACTTTCTGCTAAAGCGGGTACCAAACCTGGCTGATTATATCATTGCTGTTAACCCTTTTGAAACCGTTAAAGATAGCTCCAGCATCAGCGGACTAAAAAACACTTTGTCCAAACTTCGCGGCGGCACCCCGGTTGCTATTTTCCCTGCCGGGGAGGTTTCTGCATTTGATTTTAAAACCAGGCAGGTTACCGACAGGCAATGGCACCCCGTTGTTGGGAAACTTATTGCAAAAGCCGGAGTACCTGTACTCCCCATTTATTTTCACGGCGATAACGGGATAGGCTTTAGTTTGCTGCGCTATATACACCCGGCCCTTCAAACGGCCATGCTGCCAGCCGAACTTTTTAACAAAAAAGGGATGGTATTACGTGTGCGCATTGGCAAACCTATATCGCCCTGCAATTTTCAAACCCAGCAAAAAACCGATGAGCTGCTGCCTATACTGCGCGCAAAAACATATGAACTAAAAGAAGTTGCTGCCTGATATTTAAAACTGGCTATTGCCCGTTCGCTTTATAAATAAACCAGGCATTCAATACAAGGTAAACTACCAGCAAAACCTGGCCGCAAATAAAGTCGAACTTTTTGGCCTTAGCTATTTTTTCCTGTTTTACCAGCCTGAGGGAATATGCAGTGCAGATAATTGTAGTAAGTATAAAAAACAAAGTAATTCCGTGCAGGGTATCCACCAGGGTAAACGTGGTAGACTCCGGCAGCGCCGAATCAATGATATACTTATTACCAATAACCGCAAACAATGCGCCTACACTTAATCCAAACCGCGAATCAATACTATCAGTATGGATAAAAAAGCACATGTAAGCAATCAGGAAAGCGACGTACATACCCAGGAACATTTTCCAGAATAGACCCATGGCGTCCCTGTTAATTTGTAACCTTACTTTAAAATTACTGTATTCGGTGTGTGGTTTTTTCAGGCTCTCATCGCCAAAACTTGTTTCATAGGCTTTAATCCCGGTGGTGATACTTAGGCTATCTATGCGCCATCCCCTTAGTGTGAAACGGGGATCAAAATGTTTGCCCAATGTATCGGCAGCAAAAACAAGTGACTGGGAATCGAACTGCGAATTCTCGATGGAAAATCTCAGCTTCTGCCTGTCGAAGGGAAAGTTGTCAATCGCCCAGGAATCTTTCATCACGCACTGCAGTTTCATCAACATATAAACCTTGCTGCCGCTTGAATCAATAGTTGAAAACGATTTGGTAACTGTTTTTGCCTGGGGCACTTCCAGGTTTTGCAAAAAATCAAATTTCCTGTTTTCGTATTTCAGCCAGAGCCAAAGGTCGATGGTATATTCTTTATCCTTAAAATTTATATCATGAATGCTGGTAATATAAACCCCGGTTTTTACAGTATCGGGATGTACAGGCCTCGCCATAGCAGCTGCCGATGCGAAGAATATGAACGGGATGAATAGCAGGGAGTATTTCAAAAGATTATCTGTTGTATAAATTAAAGCTAATATAGTTTTAATCATATAATATAACGGATAATCTTTTAACTGAACAAAAGTGGTTTCCCCTCACGGGTAACTATTTTACCTTCTTCACCCCTTCACTTGTCATTACCACCCGTTTAATAGTACCATCCTTATTATAGTACAGGTAATCAATACATACCGAGCGGTGGAAACTGCCTGCATCTGCTGCTAAGGCCCCATTGTGATAAATAAAATAGGTTTTACCCTTAAAATCTATAATGGCCTGGTGGTTGGTGTTGGAGTTGCCTGCCAGCTCATTAATTATTCCCCTGTAAACCCAGGGACCATTTATGTTCCTGCTCATAGCGTAGGCTATCTTCTCGGGGAATTCGTATGCGTACGACAGGTAATACCAGCCGTTGCGCTCATGAATCCACGGCGCTTCCGTATAATGCGGTAGGGTGATGGTTTTTATCGGGCCATCAAGCTCGGTCATGTTGGGTTTTAATTTGGCGTAGTAGCAAATGCCGTTGCCCCAAAACAGGTAAGCCTGCCCATCCTTATCAATAATAACCGATGGATCAATATCATCCCAGGAATGTTTAACAGCTTTGGTCATATCGTTGGTAACTAAAGCTGTTCCGCGGGCATCTTTAAACGGGCCGGTAGGGCTATCGCTTACTGCTACCCCTATCGCCTTGCCGGGGATTGTGCCATGCTCAAGTGCCACATACCAGTAAAACTTACCATTGCGCTCAATTACCTGCGATGCCCATGCATCGGCTTTAGCCCATGCAAAATCTTTTACATTTAGGGGGGATGGATGTTCTGTCCAGGTTACCATATCTGATGATGTGAAGCAGGTCCAGTTGTGCATTACGTAGCCATTGTGACCGGTGGCTGCCTCATCATGACCCGTGTATAAATACACCTGGCCTTTGTACACCATAGCCGCCGGATCGGCGGTAAACTTATGGCGAATGATGGGGTTACCAGTGCTGTGGATGATGGTATCCGGTTTGATAACCGCGGCCTGGGCTGAGATTAAGCAGCCAAGGGCTGTTGTTAATGTGATGAGGTATTTTAATATTTTCATTGTTTTCTTACCAGTTTTTAAATTGTGATTCCGAAGAACGAAGGATGTGCTTCTTCGCTACGCATGTCGGCGAATAGATTTTTATAACTCTTGTATCACCGGCCACCCGTCTACCCATTTCAATTTCTTTAGCTGCAATTTTGAGATTCCCCTATCCGCGGCATCATATCCGTGGTAAACAATATAATCATCGCCATCAAACCGGGCAACGCCGTTATGGCCTACGCCGTACCAATCCTTATCGCCTTGCAGCAAAACAGTACCGCCGCCTTTGTTCATAGCTGTGCCGGTTTTATCCAGGTATGGGCCCTTTAAGGCTTTTGATCTGCCGATGATCATTTTATAGGTACTTTTTGGTCCTTTACAACAATAATCTATCGAGGCAAACAGATAAAAGTATTTGCTGTGTTTGTAAATAAATGGCGCCTCAATAGCATTACCGCCGGCATCAACCGGGTTGCCATCAACTGCGGGCAGGTTTTCAACGGCGTTTTTTTTGCGGGTGGCAATAGTTGGCAGGTTGTTAATATTTTCGGCAATACTAAGTCTGTCATTACTAAGTTTAGCCAGTTTAAGGCCGTCCCAAAAGGAACCAAATACCAGGTAGGGCGTTCCATCCTTATCCGTAATTAAATTAGGGTCGATGGCATTCCAGTTGGTTTTGCCCGGGATAGACTGGATAACTTTACCATGATCTATCCATTTATAAGCCGCATCGTTAGTGTGTAAGGTAGTATTGGTAGCCACCCCGATTGCGGAGGTGTTTTTACCAAAGGCAGATACCGAATAATACAGGTAATACAAACCATCATGATATGAAATATCCGGCGCCCATATATGACCCTTAAAACCGGGAATAGCATCAACCGCCCATTGCGGGGCGACAGCAAAAACCGGCTGCTCATGTTTCCAATGCACCTTATCTGCCGATGACCACATGGCTATCCCCATACCCGTACAAAAAATATAATAGGTACTATCCTGCTTAATAATCACCGGATCGTGTACCGAAATATCGGTTTTTAAATCCTGTGCCCTGGTAGTAATGCTGGTGATGAGCAGGAAGACAGCAATGGTTAGTTTTTTCAAGGTATATGTATTTAAAAACCCCGTCATTGCGGCGAAATACGAAGCAATGACGGGTTCGGGGAATCGTATTTTACCCCTACTTATTCTTCAGCCTGATCACTTTCAATGCATAAGGCTCAATGTTCACGTTTACAGATTTACCGCTAACCGCAATAGTACTTTGCACCGGGCTTACCGCTGTAGGTTTTTCCAACGAGTTTGCAGCATCGCCTTTTTCGCTGCTTAATGTTGTAACATTAGCCTGTTTCTGGTAGCTGCCGCCATTTAGTTTAAAGCTTACGCTTTGGGCAGTGGCACCGGTATTTACAAACTTAATGACCAGTTCATTGGTGTTTTTGTCCAAACTGGCAGTGGCGTAGCAACCATCCTGGCCGGCAACAACATCGTTGTTGAGGGTTAGCGGCACTACATCAGTTCCTTTGTTTAATGAAAATAGTTGCTGCACGTAGTAGTTTGGTGTGGCGTAGCTGTTCAGGTTATCAAACCAGATGAGGTTTGGCGTCCATTGCCAGCCTTCAACATGGGCAAACAGCGGGGCGTATGAGGCCATGTTCACCACATCGGCATTACGCTCCAGGCCGGTCATAAAGGCGGCTTCGGCCAGGGCGCATTCCCAGTTGTTTTTATTTTCGGGACTAACCGTAGATACGCTCTGCGCTGCATATTCCCCGGCGAAAATCTTCGGACCTTTACGGTCATAATTATCATAACGCCTGGCATTATCGCGAAACCATTTTGGGGCGGCGTAGTAATGCTCATCCAAAATATCGGCACCTAAACTGCGGAAGGTAGTGTTCAGCAGGTCAAACTCCTTACCATCGGGTGATGGGCCTAAGGCTGATACTATTTTCACGTTAGGATATTTTGTTTTGATGGCTTTGGTGAACACTTTCCAACGCTCTACATATTGCGGGCCCCATTGCTCGTTACCTACGCCTAACATTTTTAAATTAAACGGCGCCGGGTGACCAAGATCGGTACGCATCTTGCCCCATTTGGTGCTTGCGTCGCCATTGGCAAACTCAATAAGGTCTAAAGCATCCTGTATATACGGATCAAGCTGATCCATCGGTACCAGTTCGGCCGTGTTAAACTCGCAGGCCATACCACAGTTAAGAATAGGCAGTGGTGAGGCGCCAATATCTTCGGCAGTCATAAAATATTCCATGAAGCCCAGGCCAAAAGTCTGGTAATAATCGGGCGTAGGGCGATGCTTAAACTCCATGTTCCAGCGGTTAATGATATTGGTACGCTTATCAATATCGCCAATACTCTTTTTCCATTGGTAACGGTTGCCCAGCTCGCGGCCTTCAACAATACAACCACCGGGGAAACGCAGGAAGCCTGGTTTTATATCGGCCAGTTTTTGTACCAGGTCGGCACGTAAACCACCGGGACGGTTTTTCCAGGTATGCTCAGGAAACAGCGAGATCATATCCATATCGATAATGCCTTTGCCGCTCAGCCAAACATACAGGCTTCCTTTTTTTACCGTGGCCGACGATTTAAATTTCACACTATAGCGGTTCCATTCTTTATCAGTCGGGGTAAGATCAGCTGAACCTACGATAGCATCGTTATCGCCATGCAGTTCGATGTGCAGCTTTACGTTGGCATCCCCTTCCTGTTTGGCCATTAACGAAAAGCTGTATTCCTCGCCTTCCCTAATACCCATCCCACGGAAACCTTCGTTTGCCAGGCCATAAGAACCGGCATCTGATGCTATATAGGTTTTTATAAAATGCGGGTTTTCCGGCCTTTCTGCCGATCTGTTTATCACCTCTGTACGACCATCGCCGCCATCTTTTTTATGTGTTGTCCACGCCATCAACGGCATATTAAACTCAAACGACCGGTTTTTAACCAGTTCGGCGTATACCCCGCCATCGGCAGCCAGGTTAATATCCTCAAAGAAGATACCATACATGGTTTTCTGTATAGGCGTTTTTATTTTATCGGCCTGAATGGTGTAAACCTTAGGCGTTTGCGCCTGGGCCGACAAGAGCAAGCCGGCGCTGCAAAAAGTAAAAAAAGCTTTCCTGATCATCATTGGTTTTATTGGTACGCTAAAACTACAAAAAATTATTATTAAGTGTGTTTTTCACAATAATTATTTTTTTGTAGTTTAAATTGTTATTTAGAAACGAAGTACGAGTGAGAAATCTTGAACCCTCTGTATTCAACAACATCGTTCGAAGCATGATGCCGTTTCTCCTCGTCCCTCGTCAAAATGACAACATTTTTATAATTCATCTCCACACTTACTTCTTCTTCCCCCAAATAGCCGTTCCGGTATTATCCAGCCCGGTGAATATTAAGGTTGATGTTATTTTATTTTCCCAGTCGCGCTCGCGCTCAACTTTCAGTTTATAGGTGGCTCCAGTACTGTATTTAAGGGTGATATATGGCGATGCATAGGTCCAGGTGTCAGTTGCGCTGCCGTCTATGGTACCTCCCGCATCCAGTTTAAATTGGGTTGAAACCTGGAAATCCGGGTTTGTTTGTTCTGTACCGTAACCTACTACTACGTGATAACCAAGCGTTATTTTTTCATAAGTACCAGCAATATCCGTATTGGCTATGGCGGTTTGGGCAACATTGGCATAACGCTCTGGTGATACTACAGGCCAGCCATCGGGCGTCCAGGAAATTTTGCGCACATGCAGGTCCATAAAGTAGGAGTTGATGCCAGGCCTGCCCTGGTGGCCCATAAAATACTGGCCGCTACCATCATCAAACACAGCACAATGGCCCGTGCCCTGCCAGCCGCTTTGATTACTAAACTGGTACGGCGCCAAAATCATCGGCCCATGATCTTCATCGGTATTAATGTCGTGCCCGTTGTAATCATAAAAAGGCCCGGTTGGGCTATCGCCACGGCCAACCCTTACGTTGTATTTAGTTTGCAACCAGTCGTACGAGATGAACAGGAAATACTTTTTCAGATCGGCATTGTAGATCACTTCTGCGCCTTCAATATTGCCATTGTATTTGCCACCTGTAAAACCACGGTTGGCAATGCGTTTACCCTTATCACCAGCCGAGGCCGCCAAACCGGTTGAGGCATTAAGCTTTAAAATATAAATACCATCCCATGCCGATCCATAGTACATGTATTGCTCGCCGCTGGTGGTTGTAATTACAGTTGGATCGATGGCATTGGTTTGTATGGTGGCATCGTTTGCTGATGTTACCACCAGGCCTTTTTCGGTCCAGGGGCCATCAGGTGATGTAGCTGTTGCCATACCGATAACGCTTAAGCGCGCTACCGCGGATGAGAGTGAATAATAAAGCCGGTACTCCGAACCCACCTTCATTACATAAGGCGCCCATAACGCATTAAATGGTGTGCCGCCCTTTGAGGTAATGTATTGCGAACCTAATGCCGGTAATGACGAAAATACCCAGCCCACATATTCCCATTTCACCAGGTCTTTTGAACGGCGGATCTGCAGGCCCGACCGTACATCTATCCCAAAACCCACATCGGTACTGTAGCAATAATAATAATCGCCAAATTTTTTAATGGATGGATCGTGCACGTTGTATACCGTCCATTTGGGGTAATAGATAAATGCCGAGATATCGGCATAGGTATCTGTTATGGAATTAATATCAAAAGCAGTTGTAACAGGTGTGGTTGTGGTATCCGTTTTGGCAGGCGTTGGTGTTCCCTTTTTTGAGCAAGAGAACGTTACCGTTGCCATGGCTGCTATTACGCATAAGTATTTTAGTTTCTTCATCGTGCTATTCCCGGTTTTATTATTATTTAATTTTAAGTTCGAACAGAGTTACGCTTAAAGGTTCGGTGCTGAGTGACTGACCGGCATTTTTAATTGCCGATGATACAATACTTACAGCTGGTTTAGTGCCTGGTATATTGATCGCCTTCAAATCTGTACCAACTATAGCCCATTTTTGCCCATCGGCAGCAATACTCATGTTTTTATATTGTATGTGGAGTGTTTGTGTTTGCCTTGTGGGGTTAACCACCGCGATGGTTATTTTTTTACCATCGTTTGTTAACGCTGCCATTACATCTAAAGGATAAGTGCTACTGCCGGATGATGTTGCCGGCCTGTCGGCACCTGTGGTTCCGGCAATTTGGGGCTGATCGTTGCTGCCGCTTACCATCACCGGGATACTGCCAAAATGATCGGCATATAGTTTAATAGTGAGGCCATTGGGCTGCATGGCGCTTGCTGTTGCGTTGTACAACAAACCCAACGGCGCGCTTGTTGATGTATAGGCCGACATTTTGATAATATCGGTATGGCGGGCTATTTCATTAAAACCTTCGGCGGTTGCCAGTGCGTCTTCCAATCCCCAGCCATCCTTCATACGCCATTCGTCCATTGCCATCAGGATATTCCTGCTTTTTACTTCCGGGATGGTTTTTGTGTATTGTTCAAAAGCTTCGGCCGCACCTTTGATGCGGTTGGGCAAGCGCCTGATGCGTTGCGGCAGCGAGTCGCTTACATGATCAAACCGTTGTGTGTTTTCGTTGTAGGCCGAATCGGATATGGGGTACAAATGCTCGGCTATAAAATTCATATACTTAGCATCGTGGGCCAGCAAATTGCCCGACCAATCCTGCTCCGAGCCATAGCTATAAGGTACATGCGCAATTTCGGGGTGACTAACATATACCGATGTTGCGCCCATCTCAAATGTCGACGCACCCGATGCCACCAGGATAATGGATGGGTCCTGCTTTCTCATTTCCCGGGCAAAAATTTCGTGCTTAATCACATAATATTTTATGGGCATATGTCCCAGTTGCCACTCGCCGTACATTTCGTTTCCTATGCCCCACCATTTTACGTTATAGGGCTGCGGATGCCCATTTTGCGTCCTTAACTTGCCCATTGCCGTTGATGCAGCACCATTAACGTACTGTACCCATTGAGCAGCTGAATATGCCTCGCCAAAACCAGCATTTACGCCAATGTAGGGCACCACATTCAGTAACTTGCAAAGGACCATATATTCATCTGTGCCCACATCATTTGATTCCATGGCGCTCCAGGCGTAATCATATTTGGGCGCGCGTTTGTCCCTGTCGCCAATACCATTGCGCCAATCGTAACCGGATGATGCATTACCGCCCCAGCGGATGATGCCCAAATTCATTGACTTTAAATCCCGTAAAATATCGGCCCTGAAACCTTGCACATTATCGGCAGGCATTAATGAAACCGCGCCAATATTAAAGGAACCATTACCCTTTGCCCATACCTCAAAAGTGGCTTTGCCTGTAGTAGCCCTAAATTTAAAAGGGTATTTATGAAACCCGCTGGTTGTAACAGGAAGGGCGATGCTCAGGTTACCTAAGTTATCATCAGCAACAACATCTATGTTTAGTATTGTACCTTTTTTTGCTTTAACAATTACGTAACCGGCATAAGCCTTGCCTTTTAAAAAGGTAAGCCCCGCCTGTTGTATGCCATGCGCCGTGTTAGCATCTAAAATAACTTTAACGGCATGCTCGCCGGTGTATGCGTTCGCGCTATCCATCTTTACAAACGCATCGGGGCCAAACGGCTTCCATCTGCCTAAATAATTACGTGAGTTGCCAGGTGTTAATTTCCCGTTTGAATTTACCGGGTAAAAGAATTTTCTGTCGCCCAGCATCTCGGCCCACAGGCCGCCTTCAAAATAATTAAAAAGCAGCTCAATAAACTGCCCGTATACCAGCTTTGATATAACCGGCCCCTTATAGCCTGCATCAATAGTAACATCAACAACGGCCTCCTTTTGATTTACCAACTGCGCTTTGGCCTGTTGTTGTAACAGGAGGCACAGGCAAACCAGGTAGCAAAGTTTTTTTATCACCGTAAAATATTTTGTTTGGTGTTAAATAAGCTGCGCCGTTTATAAAAAACAGCACAGCTGTAACCTGATCTCAATTGTTTATTTTTATGCAGGGGCGCAAAATGGGCGCCCCTGTATAAGGTTTAACTTTGCTTAATAAGTTGCGTTTTGTTTAAAACCAGGATTGTTGTCAATTTCTGATTGCGGGATAGGATAATATTCCCGGCCGGCCTGGTAAGTATTAAACTCAACATCCCTGGTTTTCAACAAAGCCAGTTTTGCAGGATCCTGTAACCAGCCCCAGCGACGGATATCGTCGAAGCGATGGCCTTCCAAACAAAACTCAAGCAACCTTTCATGAGCAAGCTGATCACGCATCTGGGTTTGGTTCATACCTGGTTTTGTGGTAGCCAGGTCGGGCAGTTTAGCACGGGTGCGCACCATCTGGATGTATGGATAAGCCTGTGCTGTTTGGCCGGCCTCGTTCAGGCACTCGGCATACATCAGCAATACATCGGCGTAGCGCATAATCCTTTCGTTGATGCCCGAGCGCCAGTCAAATTCATCGGCACGGGTATCACCGTTTTCATATTTGCGGCAAAATATATCGTTCAAATCGGCAGGGTTATTCTTGTACCTGTCAAAAAACGACTGGCCATATAAGGTCTCGCCTGGTTTGTTGTAATAAATGGTGGCATCAACCCTTGGGTCAACGTTGCCATCTACCGTTTTTTCGATCAGGTATTCGTTCAATGCCGAAAACGTAGGCTGCACGTCTGTCCACCCAAAACTGCGTGGTGCAAATGTAATAGCCCTTGCCGATGTACGGCCCCAGGTTGATACCGGCGCTCCGCCCCAGCCCAGGTCTGTACCCCCGGCATCCCGTGAAAACTGTACTTCAAATATTGATTCAGAATTATTTTCGTTCGCTTCAGTAAAGTTGTCCTTATAATTAGCAACAAGGCTGTACACATTTAAGTCAATAACCGCTTTAAACTGCGTAGCAGCCCCGGCAAAATTTTTGTTAAACAATAAAGCTTTGCCCAGGTATGCCATGGCTGCGCCTTTGGTAGCGCGGCCAATCTGGCCTGCATCCGGTCCGTTTGTTGATGTGTAGGATACCGGCAGTAACGCGGCGGCGGCGGTAAAATCATCTTCTACCTGTTTCCAGCCTTCGGCCTCGGTTGATTGTTTTACAAAATAATCGGCCGATGTTTTTACATAATGGGTAGGCAAGGCTACTTTACCAAAAAAGTTCACCAGGTGAAAAAAGTATAATCCCCTTAAAAAATGGGCCTGCCCCAGCAGGCGATTTTTCAGTGCAGCATCCATAGTAATATTGGGCACATTATCCAACACCTGGTTACAACGGGCTATACCTTCGTAATAGGCACCATAAGCCCATCCATAGCCCGACCCATCAGCCGTACCTAATGAAAAACGGCCAATGTTATAAAACGCAGTCCAGGGGCTGTTGCTTCGCACATCATCACCGCGAATATCCAGCATGGCCGGGGTAAAACGCATATAGGTACCATCAATAATTAAACTGCCGTATGCGGCATTTAATCCCGCGATAGCATCGGCCTGCGTTTTCCAGAATGATACTGCTGTTTGCTGATTTGGGTTTACCTGGTCTAACTTCTTAGTACAGGCGCTAAGGCATACTACAGCTGCGAATGCCCATATAAAATATTTTTTATTAGTTTTCATGACTCTGTTTTTAATAAATTTTACAATCCTACCTGTACACCTAACATAACCGTTCTTGGATTTGGGAATGATCCATAATCATAGCCACGGCTAAATAAACCATCGCTTATAAAATCAGGGTCATAGCCACGGTATTTAGAAATGATCAGCAAATTCTGACCAGACAGGTACACCCTGAAGCTGCTGAAAACATGGGTTTTATTTAAAACATTTTTCGGAATAGTGTAACCCAGTTGTGCATTTTGTAATTTAACATAGCTGCCGCTTTCTATAAAACGATCAGAAAAACGTGAGTTACCATTCGGATCTCCGATGATAGGTCTTGGTACATTTGTATTGGTATTTGTTGGTGTCCAGAAATTTAGCTCATCCACAGATGAGTTGATATACTGGCCAACCATCAGGTCATGATAAACCCCGTTAAATACTTTATTACCGGCGCTTCCCTGCAGGAAAAATGATGCATCAAAGTTCCCATATGACGCGCCTACATTTAGGCCATAATAAACTTTGGGTATAACAGATCCGAGGTAAACCCTATCGGCATCTGTTATAGCATGGTCACCGTTTACATCTTTAAATTTAACATCACCGGGCGCGGCCAATGTTTGTGTAGCATGGCTGTTAATATCGGCCTGGCTTTGGAAAATGCCTTCGGTAACAAAGCCATACAGCTCGCCCACTTCGCGGCCAACTTCTGTTTTACTGCCCGCCCCGTATATAGGGTTGTTGGTGCCACCCAATTTTAACACTTTATTTTTAAGTGTACTGGCATCGGCTTTAATATTTAACTGTAGTTTACCAATATTTTCGTGATAGTTCACAGTAAACTCAATGCCCTTGTTTTGTGTAGATGCCGCATTGGTTACTACTGAATTAGGGACCGAACCAACAGATAAAGGCAAAGGAATACTGGCTAAAATATCGGTTGCTTTTTTATAAAAATACTCAGCAGTAAATGTAAGCTTCTCTTGAAAAATACCTAAATCAATAGCAGCGTTGCTTGTAGTTGTTGCTTCCCATTTAACATTTGGATCGGCCACTGCAATTACTGCTGCCCCTGGGGCCAATGTATTACCAAAAACGTAACTGGCATTGCCATTTATATAACCTGTATTAAGGTAGTTACCAAAATTTTGATTCCCTAATGAGCCGTAACCGCTCCTTAGTTTTAAACTACTGATAAATGATGGCAGATGGAAAGCCTTTTCGTTGCCTACATTCCAAGCTACGGCAACCGAAGGAAAATTACCATAATGATGAGCAGATCCAAACCTTGATGAACCATCCCTCCTGAAGTTTACTGTTAATAAGTAACGGCTATCATAATTATAGTTTAACCTGCCAAAGTAAGATAACAAGGTATTGGCATCTTTATAACCATTTAAGCCTTTTGAAGTTGGATCGGCAATGGAACCAAAGGTAAAAAACTTAAGGCTGCCGGCTGCCGATGCGGTACCGGTAACAAACTGGTTATGATCTTCCTGGTATGATGTACCTGCCAAAACATCCAGCTTATGTTTGCCGGCGGTTAACTGGTACGACAAGGTATTTTCTACCAGGCCGGTATGCGCGTTACCGTTTTGGTCGTTCAGGTAATACTTGGTGTTGAGGTAGTAAAAACCAAGGTCATATGATGGCTCATAATGAAAGTTTTCGTAATCGGTACGGTCGTAGCTTACATTAACCTTGTATTTTAGGTTTTTTACCAGCTCCAGTTCGCCCCAAAAATTGCCAAACATCCTGTTACGGTTGCTGTAATCGGTTACCAGGTTATTCATACCAATAACATTAAGGGTAATAGCCCTTTGAGTTACGTTGTCGCTGCCGCCGTAGCCGCCCAGCCTGTTAGGGTCATAAACAGGCATAGTTGGTATTGCGGTGAGCATGCTGGTAAGGCCGCCGCCAAATACCGCGTGCGAACTTGTAATAGCCGGGTTGTTTTTGTGCGATTGGGTGTAAGCCGTTTTACCGCCAAAAGTAAATATGCCTTTTTTACCCTGAAAATTACCTGTAAAGTTATAGCGCTTGTAACTTTGCGGGCCCGATAATGTGCTGGTGTTATCAAAATAACCAAGGCCAACATTGTAGCTTATGGCATCGCTGCCGCCGGATAAGTTCAGGTTATGATCCTGTATTTTTCCGGTTTTAAACATTTCCTTTTGCCAGTCGGTATTGGTTTTACTGATGAAAGCCGCATTTGATGGGTCATTTGCCGGGGCAATAGTTAAGCCGGCATTTAACTCGGCTGCGGTAGTTATTTTTTGATAACCTGCCCTATCGGTAACATCCATGCGCTTGGCAATATTTTGCAGGCCGTAATAACCGTTATAATTAACTCTTAAAGGCCCGGTTTTCCCTTTTTTAGAAGTGATGATAATAACACCTGTTGCCGCGCGCGAACCATAAATTGACGCTGCAGATGCATCTTTTAATACCTGTATGGTTTCTATATTATCGGTAGGGAAATCAAAGGGGGCATCTACAGGAACGCCATCAATAACAAACAGCGGGCTGTTGTTACCGAAGGTAGAAATACCACGGATCTTTATTTGTACAAAACCACCCGGCTCGCCCGATCCCTGTACGCTTACACCAGCTGCCTGGCCCTGTAATAGTTTGGCCACATCATACGATGCTGTTTTTTTGGCATTATCAACGTTTACTACCGATACCGAACCTGTAAGATCTTTCTTCTTTACTGATCCGTAACCAACAACAATAACCTCGTTTAATGAATTTGAGGCAGCCTTAAGCTGAACGCTAAGCGTGGAGTTACCATTTAACGGCACTTCCTGTGTGGTATACCCCACAAACGAAAATACAAGTATCACATTGCTCGCACTGGCATCAGGTATGTTAAGCACATACTTTCCCTGAATGTCGGTTTGTGCTCCCACCTCTGTTCCTTTTACCTTGATGCTCACTCCAGGCATTGGCAGGCCTTCCTCGTCGGTAACTTTCCCGGTTACGGTAAGTACCGAAACTGTGGCGCCCTTTTCTGATAGAATCACAAGATTATTATCACTTAACTTGTATACCAAATTGGTATTGGCAAGCAAAGTATTCATTGCCTGCTCAAGTGATGCGTTCGTGACATTCAGGCTTGTGGGTAAAACATTTTTAGCCAGTATATCATCGTTGTACAAAAAGCGGTAGTCAGATTTTTTTTCAATTTCTTTGAACGCCTTTTTTAAGGTTACATTCTGAAAATTGACATTTATTATACTCTGGCCATATCCCTTTGAAAAAGCCTGAAATGATGACATGATCACCAGGGCAAGGATAAATTTAAACATAAAAAAGACTTTCAAAAATTGGTTTAACCGCACTTGGTTAATGCGGTGTACATTTTTTTTCATAATTTAGCATTAAGGTGTTTTAACTATTTGGTTTTCTAAAAGGGCTGGTAGTTAACTTGTACCAAATACACGGGGGGATGCGTCAACATTTCCCCGTTTTTTGGTTTAGTTTAGATACTTATATAAGCATAGGCTGTTTAATTAATTGGTTAAATGGTTAATAAACTAAAATTTGATTATTGTCGGTTTTATAATGGAAATAGGTTGTGGTTTGCAGGGCTTTCATGGCTTTACCGATAGATTCGTTTTGAAACTTACCTGTAAATCTTAATTTTTTAAGGCCTTCGTTCTTAAAACTAATGGTAACGTTATAACGGCGCTCCAGCTTTTTGGCCAGGCTTTCAAAATCCTCGGCATCAAAGGCAAGCTTGTTTTCAATCCATAGCGCCTCTGATGGTAAACTATCCTTTTTCGCCATATGGATCTGGCCTAATGCCATCAGCGGAGTTTCTTCTGTTATATTTTTGGCAGCCAGCACCGGGGCTTTACCGGCAACAAGCGGTTGCTCATTATTTATGGTAAGCTTATCAGCTGCTTTTAAAATGATCTTTTTCTCGGGGGTTTTTAATATGGTTAATTCTATCCGCCCCCGTATGAGCGAAGCTTCAGATGTTTTATCGTTACTGTATGCACGTACGTTAAATTTGGTACCCAATACTTTTATGCTGATGGTTGGTGTAGTAACTATAAAGGGATGCTGAGTATCCTTTACAACATCGAACAAAGCCTCGCCCTGGAGCGAAACTTTTCTTTGCTCAACGCCATAATTAGCATCATAAATCAGCTTGCTGCCCGCGTTTAACCAAACCCTGGTACCATCGGATAATTGAATTTTACTGATGCCGTTTTGCGGCGCTGTTATCTGGTTGGTTTTATTGATGTTTGTTACATCCCTTTTATTTACAATAACAAACACCAGGGCAAAACATGCTGCTACAACTAATGAAATAATTTTAAGGAATTTTATGAAGCCCGGTTTTGGTTTATCCTGTTCAGAATTTTCTGATTGGGTTAAATTTTCATACTCTGTTTTATCGGCATCATCCAGCTTATTTTCAAAGGCCAGCCATTTTGATTCTAATTTTTCGTCGGCCTTTGTTTCATTTTCTTTTCGCCAGATCTCTTCCAGTAAAGCAAGCGGATACTGATCTGCAATGCCTTGCTGCAGCAGTTCTTCAAGTTCAAGCAATTCTTCGGCAGTAGCCTCACCGCTTAACTTTTTACCAATAAGTATCCAGATATTATTAATCATTATTTAYTGCTCTACTTATATAGACTGTAAATAATGAAAACACCCTGGGAGAAAAATTATATTTTTTTTTGGGGGCGATTATCACGACACTTTTGCCTTTTCTATATCACAGGTATAATGATTCTTATTAGTTTTGGCATAGCAGCATATAAAAATGAGATCAAAAAACAATCCGTTCCCGCTTTTTGAAAATATCAAAACCATAATAGCCGAAACACAGCATTATATTGTCAGGAATGTTAATGCAACTATGATCCTTACTTATTTTCAAATAGGTAAAATGATTGTAGAAGATGAACAACAAGGAAGCCAACGTGCTGAATATGCTAAAGAAACATTGACGCATTTAAGTAATGGATTGAATAAAGAGTTTGGAAAGGGGTATTCCTTGTCAAACCTGGAATACATGAGAAGCTTTTATATTATTTACCGCCATCGAATTCCCCAATCAGTGATTGGGAAATTCAATCAGTTATTAATTCCCCATACAGTGTCTGGGGAATTTACCATCCCATTTCATTTAAGCTGGACTCATTATATCCAGCTCCTTAAAATTAAAAATGAAGATGAACGCAACTTTTACGAAATAGAAGCCGCGGCTAATCATTGGTCGGTAAGGGAATTGCAGCGGCAATACAACTCGGCA
The DNA here is from genome assembly GCF_056400605.1 of Mucilaginibacter sp. P5_A4. Classification (NCBI taxonomy): domain Bacteria; kingdom Pseudomonadati; phylum Bacteroidota; class Sphingobacteriia; order Sphingobacteriales; family Sphingobacteriaceae; genus Mucilaginibacter; species Mucilaginibacter sp. P5_A4. Next base: position 113,465 of record NZ_JBFUKX010000009.1, read on the forward strand.
TTATTTGAAAGATTAGCTTTAAGCAAGGATAAAAACGGTGTAAAACAACTTGCAGAAAAAGGACAAATAATAGAAAGGCCTGCCGATGCGCTTAAAAGCCATTATGTGTTAGAATTTCTTGGTTTAAAAGAAGAAAGTAAATATTCTGAAAATGAATTTGAAACCGCCATTATAGATAAGTTAGAACACTTTATGCTGGAGTTAGGAAAAGGCTTCCTGTTTGAAGGAAGGCAACGGAGGTTTACATTTGAAGGTGATAGCTTTTTTGTCGACCTTGTTTTTTATAACCGGCTACTAAGATGCTTTATCCTTTTCGACTTAAAAATTGGCAAGTTAACCCACCAGGATATTGGCCAGATGCAGATGTATGTAAACTATTACGACAGAAAAATAAAAACTAAGGATGAAAACCCAACAATAGGTATTATCCTTTGTAAAGAGGAAAACAGAACAGTTATAGAGTTTACATTACCGGAGGGTAACAATCAAATATTTGCCAAAGAATATAAAGCGGTATTACCAAGTAAAGAAGCCCTTAAAAAGCAGCTGGAGTAAAAAGATTAATAAGTATTATGCAGCTAAGCCTTGCTATGTTGCTCTGTCAGCTCAATAAGGGTCTGACACAGTTTATTTTACAGACCCCACTCAACAGCACATTGCCTTGTATAAATGTAATTTATCAACCATTATTGCCTTGTAAAAATGTAATTTACAGCAAAAAAGACGCTGCATTGTAAAAACTATTTCTTTTCTGAAAATACTTTTCCCTGTGTTGCAACATTGCTTTTCTGCGAATCAGCAATCCCAACCGAGATCTGTTTTAGCGCGTTACCCATATGATATTCAACGGTTTTTATAGACAGGTTCAGCAGGTCGGCAACTTCCCTGTATTTTAAACCATCCTCCTTTACCAGTTTAAAAACCAATTTGCATTGGTCTGATAGCCTGCTGAGCGAATCATTAATAAGTTTTGTTGTATCTCTGCAGATAAGCTTGTCTTCGCCGGTTGCCGAAGGATCAATGACATCCACGTCCACCTCATCAATACTTACCTGGTTTAACTGCGCTTTTGAGATATGGGTTAAGCATTTGTTTTTAACCGAAACATAGCAATAGTTGCTAAAGTTACTAATGTCGGTTAGCTTTGTACGCTGCATCCACAGGTTTAAAAATACATCATCAACAATCTCTTCAGCGGCCTCATCGGTTTTTACAAACGATTTGGCAAACCAAAATAATTTGCGGTAATAAAACAGGTACAGCCTTTTAAAGGATGCCCTGTTGTTATTTAAAGCAATATCATTAAGCAGATATTTTATTTCGGTTTCAGCCATCTCAAGCGGGGTTATAATCAAAAAATGGAACTACAATTATTTATAAGAAGCCTACTTGCTTGAAAATTTATAAATGGTTGTTGTATGATAGGTTGCGCCTGGCTTTAACACAGTTGATGCAAATGCGGGCTGGTTTGGCGCATCAGGAAAGTGCTGGGTTTCCATGCAAAATGCCGAACGGTGCGGGTACGCTTTACCGCCTTTACCATCGTTGGTTGCACCTGTTAAAAAGTTACCGCTGTAAAACTGCAATCCCGGTTCGTCGGTATAAATATCCATTACAATACCTGTCTTAGGGCTGCTCACAGTTGCTATCGATTTGGTGATATCGTGCTTATTAAGCGCAAAGTTATGATCGTAGCCTTTGCCATTTTTCAATTGCTCGTCCTTGTCATTAATATTGGCGCCAATGGTTTTTGCAGTGGTAAAATCAAAAGGAGTACCTTTTACAGGCTGTAATTTCCCTGTCGGGATCAGCGTGGTATCAACCGGGGTAATGTTATCAGCGTCAATTTTCACAATATTATCCAGTATAGTTGAATCGCCCGCGCCATTAAGATTAAAGTAGGCGTGGTTGGTTAAGTTTACAATGGTTGTTTTATCGGTGGTTGCCGTGTATTCTATCTTCAGCGCGTTATCGGCAGTAAACGTATAGGTTACTTTAGTTGTAAGCGTACCCGGGTAACCGCCTTCACCATCTTTAGATACATAGGTAAGGTTAAGGGTACTATCGTTAGGTTGGGCGGCATCAAACACCTGGGCGTAAAAACCTTTAAAGCCGCCATGCAGCGTGTTTACGCCATCGTTAATGTCCAGTTGATAAGCTTTGCCTTCCAAACTGAATTTTCCTTTACCAATGCGGTTACCATAACGACCTATAATGGCGCCAAAAAATGGTTCTTTTGGTTTCTGGTAAGTTTTAAGGCTATCGTACCCTAAAACCACATCTGTTAAAGCTCCCTTGTTATCTGGTACCATCAGGCTTACAACCCGGCCGCCATAATTGGTTATAGCCACGTTGGCGCCCTTGCTGTTTTTTAATGTATATAGTTTAACGACCTTGCCATTCACGTCGCCGTCAAAATTTTTGGCGTCGGGCGCGACCGAGGCAACTGTTGATGTAGAATCTCCGGCGGCAGCTTTCTTTTCAGCCGGCCCACTGCAGCTTACCAATAGCGATAGCGCGAGGCTACATAATAAGTATTGTTTTTTGTATACTTTTTTCATAATTTTTTAAAATAGTTCTCCATTTTTCTCAACTTTTCTCAAAGTTTTCTGAATGGTTAACTGGTTATAATTTGGTGGTTGGTTTTATTATCAGGATTTATTGATTCCCTAATTAAAATCTAAGGTAGAATAAAATTATTTTAATTGTGATAAAAACAATTAAAATAATTTTCATTTTATTTGTGCGCTAAGGACACAAGCAAAGTAGGATTCATGCGTTTATAGCCGCTTTATCAATAAACCAAGGCTCAGATTTAAATTTCCTGTATCTAAAAAATTACATTTGCCGTTCTCTTTAAACCAATCACATGCAGAAATATTCTAAACAAACGCGACTTTTACTGGCAGTGGACTGTATTATCTTCGGATTTGACGGTCATACCTTGAAGATTCTGCTCATTAAAAGAGGATTCCAGCCCGAGAAAGATAACTGGAGTTTGATGGGTGGATTTGTGCAGCCCCAGGAAAGCCTGGACCAGGCGGCCAACCGTATTTTAAAACAACTTACCGATTTGCAAGGGGTTTATTTAGAGCAATTACACGCATTTGGTAATACCAAACGCGATCCTATAGAGCGAACAGTATCTGTTACCTACTTTGCATTAATAGATATTAATAAATACGAAACCCAGCTAAGTAAAGATTACCATGCCGAATGGTTCCCGTTAAAAAGGGTACCTAAGCTCATTTTCGATCAGCAGGAAATGGTGGAAGCTGCCAAAAAGAAGATCAGGTACAAGGCGGCTATGCACCCTATTTTATTTGAGCTTTTACCAGGTAAATTTACACTTCCGCAATTGCAGGCGCTTTATGAAAGCGTTTTTAATACCCAGATAGACAAGAGAAATTTTAGTAAAAGAGTTTTAGCTACCGGATTGCTGATTAAGCTGACCGATAAAGATAAGGCCGGTTCAAAACGTGGCGCCTATTATTATCAACTGAACATGCAGAATTATTATGCTAAATTTCAGGCATTTATGAACTTCATCCCAAACCCGGATACCCTTTTGAATTAAGTTTTTACACCCCTGTTTCCGTAACAATTTAAATGTTTTTTAATAAAAATTTTTTATTGTAAAAAAATAAGTGTTACTTCAACACGAATTATTTAACCAATATGAGAGAAGACCAATTTGTTATTGGAGTGGACTATGGGTCCGACTCTGTTCGCTCAGTTTTAATCAATGCGCAAAACGGCGAAGAAATAGCCTCATCCGTATTTAATTACCCCCGCTGGCAGCAAGGATTATTTTGTAAACCTGCAGAAAACCAGTTTAGGCAGCACCCGCTTGATTATATAGAAGGGCTGGAAACCACTATTAAAGATTGCCTTCAAAAAGCAGGTGGCGCCGATGTTGCCAAAGCGGTTAAAGGCTTATCTATAGATACCACCGGATCAACCCCAATCGCGGTTGATAAAACGGGCACGCCGCTGGCTTTAACCCCGGGTTTTGAGCAAAACCCCAATGCAATGTTCATTTTATGGAAGGATCATACATCGGTATTGGAAGCCGCCCAGATTAATGAACACGCAACAAAATTTGATATCAATTATTTAAAATATGTAGGCGGTATCTACTCATCCGAGTGGTTTTGGGCCAAGCTACTACATATTATAAGAGTTGATGAACAAGTGCGCGAATCACTACACTCCTGGGTGGAGCATTGCGACTGGATCCCTTTCCTGTTAACAGGCGGTACTAATGTTACAGATATCAAACGTGGTCGTTGTTCTGCCGGTCACAAAGCCTTATGGGCCGAAGAATTTGACGGCCTACCGCCCGATGAATTCTTTTCATCTCTTGATCCGCTGTTAAAAGGCATTACTTCTAAACTATTTACAGAAACCTATACTGCCGATGAAGCCGCAGGAACCTTAAGCGCTGAGTGGGCCGAAAGATTAGGTTTATCTACAGATGTAATTGTAGGTACAGGTGCTTTCGACGCGCACATGGGCGCTGTTGGCGGGCAAATTGAACCTTACCATTTAAGTAAGGTAATGGGTACATCAACCTGCGATATATTGGTTGCACCGTCTGCCGAGATCGGCGACAAACTGGTTCGCGGTATTTGCGGGCAGGTTAACGGATCGGTTATCCCTGGCATGACAGGTTTAGAAGCTGGTCAGTCTGCCTTTGGCGATACTTACGCATGGTTTAAAAGCGTGCTTTTATGGCCTTTAAATAACCTGCTGTCGCAATCAACAGTAATAGATGCAGCAACTGCCGAAGCTTTAAAGGCTGAAATGGCAGAGTTGATTATCCCGGAACTGAGCAGGCAGGCAGATCTGTTGCCTTTAGATTTTGATAACGAATTATCTATCGACTGGTTTAACGGCCGCCGTACACCGGATGCTAACCAGGAGCTGAAAGGCGCCATCACGGGCTTAGGCCTGGGCAGCGACGCACCGCGCGTGTTCCGTTCATTAGCAGAGGCTACCTGTTTTGGAGCTAAAAGCATTGTGGAGCGTTTCATCAGCGAGGGTATCCCGGTTAAAGGGATCATCGGTATTGGCGGCGTAGCCAAAAAATCACCATTTGTGATGCAAATGATGGCTGATGTATTGGGCATGCCTATCCGCATCCACCAGTTTAAACATACCTGCGCTTTAGGTGCTGCCATGTTTGCAGCGGTTGTTGCCGGTATTTACCCAACTGTTGAGGAAGCTATGCAGGCAATGGGTCGTGGTTTTGATGTAGAGTATTATCCTAATAAAGATCTGGAAGCAGCTTATTTAGCCCGCTATAATAAATACAAAACTTTAGGTGCTTTTATTGCTCAGCAGATTGCAGTTAACTCAACGCAAACAACAGCAGATAATTCAGTTTTAGCATGAGCAAGTATCAGGATATAAAACAAGCTGCTTTTGAAGCCAATATGCAGCTGCCCAAACTTGGGCTGGTACTATTCACCTTTGGTAACGTTAGCGCGGCCGACAGGGCACAAGAGGTATTTGCTATAAAACCAAGCGGTGTTCCGTATGAGGACCTATCACCGGAAAAAATGGTGATCGTTAATTTTGACGGGGTTGTTGTAGAGGGCGATCTGAGGCCTTCATCTGATACACAAACCCATGCCGTTTTATATAAGCACTGGCCAAATATCGGAGGTATTGTTCATACTCACTCCACCTATGGTACAGCCTGGGCGCAATCACAACGCGATATTCCTATTTTCGGCACCACGCATGCCGATCATTTAACGGCCGATATACCCTGCGCGCCACCCATGAGCGATGAAATGATAGAGGGCGATTATGAATATCAAACCGGTTTCCAGATTATGGATCATTTTACAGATCAGGGCCTGGATTATAATGAAGTTGAGATGGTATTGGTGGGTAATCACGCCCCCTTTACCTGGGGTAAAACGCCGCATAAAGCAGTTTATAACAGCGCAGTTTTAGAAGCAGTTGCCCAAATGGCTTACTTAACCGAACAGATTAACCCGAAGGCACCACGCTTAAAAGACTCACTCATCAAGAAACATTTTGAACGCAAACACGGACCAAATTCATACTACGGCCAATAAAATGAGATCACTACGTTATATAATCATCCTGGCAGCAGGCTTGCTGGGTGCAAAAGCATCGGCACAAACCGTAGCTGCTACCCCACCCATGGGCTGGAACAGCTATAACTGTTTCGGCTCGGCCGTGCATGAAGATGAAGTAAAAGCTAATACCGATTACATGGCCAAATACCTGAAGCCTCATGGCTGGGAATATATTGTGGTCGATTTTCTATGGTCATACGATAACCCGCCGGGAAGCAACATCGGTAATCCCTTTCAAATGCGTTTGCAGGATGGATCATATGTGCCATGGCTTACTATGGATAAATGGGGCAGGTTAACACCGCAGCCTAATAAATTCCCTTCTGCCCTGGGTGGCAACGGATTTAAGCCTTTGGCCGATTATGTACATGGGAAAGGATTAAAATTCGGAATTCATGTAATGCGCGGCATCCCGAGACAGGCTTATTGGGCAAAATCGCCCATAAAAGGCACCAATGGTATTACTGCAGATATGGTTGCCGATACCAACTCCAAATGCCCATGGATGAACCACATGTACGGGCTTGACATGAAAAAACCAGGTGCGCAGGAATACCTGAACTCGTTGCTGGAGCTTTATGCTTCATGGGATGTAGATTTTATTAAGGTAGATGACCTTTCGCGCCCATACAGCAATGCCGAGGTAGAAGGCTACAAAAAAGCGATAGAAAACTGCGGCAGACCAGTTGTATTAAGCCTTTCGCCCGGCGAAACGCCGGTTGCACAGGCAGCACATGCCACCAAATATGCCAACATGTGGCGCATGGCCGATGATTTTTGGGACAACTGGAAAGAGATATTACACATGTTTGATTACGCCAAAAGCTGGGAAGGCGTAGGCGGCCCCGGTCACTGGCCCGATTGCGACATGATCCAGATTGGGAAACTAAGCAAACGCGGCCCTGTTGGCCAGGAGCGTTACAGTCGTTTTACCGAAGATGAGCTGTACACCCACATGACCTTTTGGAGCATTTACCGTTCGCCCCTGATGATTGGCGGCAACCTGCCCGAAAATCGCGAGCTGGAATTGAAATTATTTACCAACGATGAGGTTTTGGCTGCTAATCAAAAAGGAGCTAATCCACGCCAGTTGTATAAAAAAGATGGCGCTATGGTTTGGTATTCGCAGATCCCCGGCAGTAAGGATATTTATGCCGCCTTGTTCAACATTGGCGATACAAACAACAGTATAGCAGTTGATTTTGCGGCCATCGGCTTAAAGGGCAAAGTAAAGGTGCGCGATCTGTGGAAAAAGCAGGATGTTGGTCAGTTTAAAAAAGGCTATCAACAAAACATCAACCTGCACGGCGCAACATTGCTAAGACTTTCGCCTGCAGCTAATTAATCAGTCATAATCAAAAACCAATATAAAAATTCATTAAATCAATAATTCGCTAAATCACTAATTAAATATAATGATCGATCTTAAAACATTTGAAGTTTGGTTTATTACCGGAAGCCAAAATTTATACGGAGAAGAAACACTAAAAAAAGTTGCCGAACACTCCCAGGAGATTGCTGCCGGAATAGATGCATCCGGTAATATCCCCGTACGCGTGGTTTACAAACCTGTTGTTAAATCAACTGAAGAAATTTATACTACCCTGCAGGCTGCAAACGTTGCCGAAAATTGTATCGGCATTATTACCTGGATGCATACTTTTAGCCCTGCAAAAATGTGGATTCGCGGTTTAAGCATCCTCAAAAAACCGATGCTGCACCTGCATACGCAGTTTAACCGCGATATTCCATGGAGTTCAATAGATATGGATTTCATGAACCTGAACCAAAGCGCCCATGGCGACCGTGAGTTTGGTTTTATGGTATCGCGCATGCGCATTAACCGTAAAGTAGTAGTTGGTCACTGGCAGGACCCAGAGGCTTTGGCCGAAATAGAAACCTGGACCCGCGCCGCAGCCGGCTGGCACGATTGGCAAGGCGCCAAATTTGTCCGTTTTGGCGATAATATGCGTTTTGTTGCTGTTACCGATGGTGATAAAGTGGAAGCAGAATTAAAATTTGGCTTCTCGGTAAACACCTATGGTGTTGGCGACCTTGTTGCTGTGATTAACGCGGTAAGCGAAGAGGCTATTACTGCTTTAACAGATGAGTATGAGGCTACCTATACTATGGCCGATGACCTTAAAAAAGGCGGCGCAAAATATTCTTCGGTTTACGAAGCTGCCAGGATCGAGATCGGGTTGCGTAAGTTTTTAGTTGATGGCGGTTTTAAAGGTTTCTCGGATACATTTGAAGATTTGCATGGCATGATCCAATTACCTGGTATTGCTGCCCAGCGCCTGATGGCCGATGGTTTTGGCTTTGCCGGTGAAGGTGATTGGAAAACGGCTGCCCTGGTACGCGCATTTAAAGTTATGGGCGCAGGTCTGGCCGGCGGTAATGCCTTTATGGAAGATTATACCTACCACTTTGACCCTAACAATGCTTTGGTTTTAGGTTCGCACATGCTGGAAGTTGATGCTTCTTTAGCCAGTGGTAAAGCATCTTTAGAAGTTCACCCCTTAGGCATTGGCGGCAAGGCTGATCCCGCACGTTTGGTATTTAACGTGGCCGGTGGTGCTGCGCTTAATGCATCTATTGTGGATATGGGTAACCGTTTCCGCTTACTGGTTAACGAGGTTGAAGCTGTTGAGCCGATTGAAGACCTGCCAAACCTGCCTGTTGCACGCGTACTATGGAAACCACTGCCCGATATGAAAACCGGCTGTGCAGCCTGGATTTACGGTGGTGGCGCACACCATACCGCTTACAGCCAGAACCTGACTGCCGAACATATGCAGGATTTTGCTGATATGGCAGGAATAGAATTTTTGAGGATTGGTAAGGATACAACCATTCCACAGTTTAGGAATGAGATATTGTGGAACGAAGTGGCTTATAAATAGGGAGCGCAAGCCCCCTCTAAATCTCCCCCTTAAGGGGGAGACTTTTGCTTTGCGTGATACAAATCACCTCATTATGAGTGGTAAAATTTCGCGAAACGCTGAAGGGGAAATGACGTTATAAAAGATTTGTCATCCTGAACGGAGTGAAGGATCTATTCACAGACTGTACAGGGCGAAGAAGCATGGCGAATAATAGATGCTTCACTACGTTCAGCATGACAAATGTTTTTTGGCAAACACGTTATGGGTAGGCACCTCGCAATGGCAGGTGATTAAGGGACTTTACAGATAAAATAAATTCTGTTAATTCTGAAATTCGGTGAATTCCGGTTCGGAAAGATGCGTTAGGGATAGCAGTGGATACCGGCCTGCGCGTAATGCCTGCAGGCGTATGAACGGAAAGCCCGGCCCGCAGGGAACGCCATGTTGGATAAAGGATTGGTAGAGCAAGGGCCGATAGAGCAAGGATTGTTAGAGCAAGGATAAAAGACAAAGGACAAAAGACGCAGACATATTGGAGAATAAATTCTTCACTGCACCCGGAATAACAAACTATAGTGAAACAAAAGTATATTGCGACAAAAATTATATGATACAAACATGCAGCCCAAGATGGGATTCCGGCTGCTTGTTTTTTTAAAAAAAACTAACACAATTAAACAAATTAACCCCCCATTATGAATAAATTTTCAACCATTGATTACGTCATTTTCGTAATCTATTTTGTTGTGGTATCCAGCTACGGTTACTGGGTATACAGCCGCAAAAAAAAGGCCAGTATATCGGCCAGCCATGACTTTTTCCTGGCCGAGGGCTCACTTACCTGGTGGGCTATCGGTGCTTCGCTTATCGCATCAAACATTTCGGCCGAGCAATTTATAGGCACCAGCGGGCAGGGTTTTGCTGTCGGCCTGGCGGTTGCAGCTTATGAGTGGGTTGCAGCTATCGCTCTTATTATAGTGGCGGTATGGTTTGTACCGGTGTATCTCAAGAATAAGATATTTACCATGCCGCAGTTTTTACATACGCGGTACAACGAAACAGTAAGCTTTGTGATGGCCATTTTCTGGCTGTTTTTGTACGTGTTTGTTAACCTTACTTCGATACTTTACCTGGGTGCACTGGCCATTAACAGCCTGGCAGGCGGCGGCTACCTCCATGAGATTATTATCGGGCTGGCTATTTTCGCTTTGTTTATTACACTTGGCGGTATGAAAGTTATCGGTTTTACCGATGTTATCCAGGTGCTGGTATTGGTTGTAGGCGGTTTGGCCACTACATATATAGCCCTTACTTTGGTGAGTGAGCATTTTGGTTTAGGCAAAGATGCCATGGCCGGCTTAAACGCCATGTTTAAAGATGCGCCGGAACACTTTAAAATGATGATGGCCAAGCCCAAAGCCGGTGCCTCGCAAGACGAAATCAATAAGTACCTGGCACTACCAGGCATCGCCATGTATTTTGCGGGCCAGTGGATTGTGAATCTTAACTACTGGGGCTGTAACCAATACATTACCCAACGCGCTTTGGGTGCCGATCTTAAAACTGCACGTACCGGGATATTGTTTGCCGGTTTAATGAAACTGGCTATGCCTATCATTGTAGTTTTACCGGGTATTGCAGCATATGTATTGTATAAAAATGGCGGCCTGCAGCAGGAAATGGCATCGGGCGGGCATTTCAACTCTGATAATGCATATTCGGCTATACTTGGCTTTTTACCTACCGGGCTAAAAGGGCTTTCAGTTGCAGCGCTAACGGCCGCTATTGTGGCTTCGCTTGCAGGTAAGGCTAACAGTATCAGCACCATTTTTACGCTGGATATTTACAAAAAGCACATGGATAAAGAGGCCACCGAAAAGAAGATGGTTATTGTAGGCAAGCTGACTATCCTGGCTGCCCTGATCTTCTCCATTATACTTACCTGGAAAGATCTTTTGGGTATTGGCGGCGAAGGTGGCTTTACCTTCATCCAAAAATATACCGGCTTTATCAGTCCGGGGATATTTGCCATATTCATATTGGGTTTCTTCTGGAAACGTACTACCGGCGCGGCGGCTATCGCGGGGATCCTTACAGGTTTCGGCATGTCGGTATTGTTTAATAATTATGCACCGGCCTTGTTTGGTCACGAAACATTGCTGTATACCGCCTTCCCTAATGGCAAGGGTGGTTACGAAATTCCGTTCCTGATCTGTATGGGTCTGTCGTTCATGTTCACCATTATAGTTATGGTAGCTATTAGCTTTGCCGGACCGAAAGTGAATCCGAAAGCATTTGACATACCAAGGAGCATGTTTAAGGTAGATAAATCAACCCTGGCATTAATTATAATAACCCTTTTATTACTTACCGCACTTTATGTTAAGTTCTGGTAATATATAACAGTACAATAAAACTTTTAGGTTTACATTATATTTGATTTAGTCTCCCGGAGTGATTACCGGGGGACTTTTTTTGTATCGGGATGCTCCACAGGGGCACCTATATAACCCCGGCTTAACTGATGTCAGCTATCAAACCGGCTAATCAATTCACCTCCAAAAACAGCCCTGATAACCAATAAATTGTGAATAAATAAATCTATTTGCACCTTGCCTGATGCTTTATAATATGCTAACTTGGTATAGCTTAACATAGTTTACAGCTAAACGATATTAAGCCTCAAATTAACATCAAGTTAAACCTAAATCCTTTCTTGTATGATCATCAATCCAGGATTAATAGAGAGCCTTATCTTTAAAAAATTCCAGCAAACGTTGCGTTTCACACAGGATTCCCCAGTTTTTCCTGATGTTTGGCTTGCCTATTTTGAGCAAGGTAAACAGCTCAAAAAAAGCCGGGTAGACCTTATTTTAACACCCCATAAAAATTCCTCAGCCTCAGAGTTATTCAGTGCATTGTCTCACAATTTGCTGCGACAGGGAAAGCCGGAGGAAACAAACGGATGGCAACTGGCAACCAGTGGAGAATCTGTGGTAGCCTGTCTTACTTTTGAAGAACTAATATTGGTTGCTTTACCAATGACCCAGTGGTGGCAAACTTACCTGTTTAAGCAGGGCGTACCAACCGAAGATTATTATTGGCTTATCCGGCTTATAGGTGCAATTTTGTTATCGGCAAATACAAAAGAAACTCAAAGCGATAACCCTGTTGAAATAAAAGAAGAATTTGAAAATGCTTTTCATACTTATTTTGATGAATTTAGGCCATTTGAAATAAAAGCACCTGTTACCCTATGGGCTATAAACCGCAACAGGCGCGCAACTTTAACCATTGAAAGATCGGTGCCGGCAACCAAAGCCGATGCCGGCCGGCGCTTATTTGAAATTGATGGTTCGGGAATTGCCTGGGCCGTACTCGATTCTGGTATTGATGCACGTCATCCGGCCTTCAGAAAAACAGATGTATCAACAAAAAAACCTTATGATGATGCTTTAGGCGAAAAAACCGACAAATTCTCAAATCATACCCGGATAGTAGCCTCATATGATTTTACAAGGTTCAGAAAAGTGCTTGCAAGCATTCATAAGCAATATGCCTTTAACAAACCACGGCATATTCCTTCGGCCATCAGATCATCTGGCGACAGCAATGATGCCGGACTTTCAACTAACGAGGTTATGGACTTTGTTAAAGAAATAGATAACGATCTTAGAAACGGCAGGCTCCTGGATTGGTCGGTTATTGCCCCACTGTTGCGAATTCCGCATAATATCCTGGAATATTACCCGCCGGTGCACCCACATGGCACCCATGTAGCGGGTATTATTGGCGCAGGCCTAAAAGATGAAACTACCATGCAAAATATCATAGGGATGTGCCCGGGGATAGACCTTTATGATATCAGGGTAATGGATGATTCCGGATCGGGAGAAGAATTTAATATCCTGGCGGGCATACAATTCATTAGATGGATGAACAATCAAAGAGATGAACCGGCTATCCATGGTGTTAACATGAGCTTTTCGATGGTGCATGAGGTGGCCAGCTATGCCTGCGGGCAAACCCCTGTTTGCACCTGCTGCGAAAAGCTGGTTAATGAAGGCACCGTTGTGGTTGCAGCTGCAGGTAACCTTGGACAAGCATTGTTTCAAAGCCCCGATGGCAGTTCAAGTGCAGGGTTCCGGATGGTAAATATAACCGACCCGGGAAATGCCGAGCTGGTTATTACCGTTGGGGCAACTCATCGCAACAGGCCGCACAACTATGGTGTTTCTTATTTTTCGAGTAAGGGTCCAACAGGCGACGGAAGGCTAAAGCCCGACCTTGTTGCCCCGGGAGAAAAAATTGTTTCAACCAGTATAGATAATCGCATGGAGCGTATGGATGGTACATCAATGGCTGCTCCTCATGTTTCGGGTGCAGCTGCGCTGATATTAGCCAGGCATCGTGAACTTATTGGCCAGCCGACAAAAGTTAAACAGGCACTGTGCAAAACAGCTACCGACCTTGGCCGGGAAAAGTACTTCCAGGGTTGCGGCATGGTTGATGTGTTGCGGGCCATTCAATCGGTTTAAAAATCAGTTTATCATTACCTAAATCACATCTCATATGCTTTTCAGTTTAGAAGTTCTTGAAGCTAAATATGGTGACTGCCTGATGCTTCATTTTGGCGATCCTAATGACCCAAAATCTATATTAATTGATGGCGGCCCGCCGGGAGTTTACACAAAAACACTGAAGCCCCGCCTTATGGCAATCAAAGCAAAGCTTACCGGCGATGAGCCCTTGCCCCTGGCCATGGTAATGATAAGCCATGCTGATGAGGACCATATACAGGGAATTATCGACCTCACAGATGCCATGACGGATAAATTATCTGAGCAGGAGCAACAGGATTTTATTATTGATAATTTTTGGTTTAACAGTTTTGATGACATTATCGGGAACCAGCAGATACCAATCATTAAAGATTTAAAGACTTCTGCACACGCAGCAGATATAAGCTCTTTACAAATACCCGAGCTTGATAATGCCCCCGAACATATTGTTGCCGTAATTGCCTCCACAGGCCAGGGAAGACATATCCGCGATAACATTGCCAAATTAAATCTATCTGTTAACGCGCCCTTTAAAAACCTTAAACCTGGTAATACCAAACTTGTTCGCGGTGATACCAAAACTAAAAGTTTGCACATCGGCAATCTGGAAATCATCGTAGTACACCCCACTGCCAAACGATTACAGGAACTGCAGGTACAGTGGGATAAAGACCTTAAAAAAGCAGCCAAAGCAAAAAGCAAGGAAAAAAGCAAGCAGATCATCGTTTCGAGCCTTATTAATAATGATAAGTCGCCATTCAATTTATCCAGCATAGTTTGCCTGGTTAAGTTTGGGGATAAAAAAATGCTGCTTACTGGTGATGGACGGAGCGATGACATATATGCCGGCTTAAAACTAAAAGGGCTGCTTGATGAGCATGGCAAGATACACGTTGATATATTGAAAATGCCGCATCACGGGAGTAAAGCAGATATGACCCCGGATTTTTTAATGAACGTAACTGCAGATCATTATGTAGTATCTGCCAATGGTAAATTTAATAATCCAGATCAAGAAACATTGGATATGATGAACCAGGCAGTAAAAAAGGGAATTCTGCATTTAACCAACCATGACGGGGAACTGGAACTTAAAAAAAAGCTGGATGATTTTGTAAAAAAACTAAGCAGCAATGGCAATCCTTTACAGGTTGCGTTCCGGGATGAGGCCAACTTATCATTTATCATTAACTTAGAAGACAAAGTCAATTTTTAACGACATTTACCGCCAGATCAAATTGGGACTAATACCGTTAAGTTACGATAGATCCACAACATCGTTAATCTTGTTATGGATTTGGTATACTATGCCATCCATTTCGTTAACGCATACTTTTAACAGCTCAAAAATCTCCTCTTTTTCTTCCTCGTTGTCGGCTATATCCACCAGGGTCATGAGGCCAAGCATGGTGGCTACCGGCCGTCTTATCTCGTGCGAACTCATCCATGCCACTTCCTTCAAAAACTCATTCTGGCGTTTAATCTCCTGTTCCTTTTCTTTCCTTAGGGTGATGTTTTGATAAACCGCAATGTAACCCAAATAATTACTGTAATCATCAAACACAGGGGTTAACTCAATAGAAACCCATAAAGGCAACTTAAATTTGGTATTGATCACCAGGTCAACCGAAAAAGCTTCGTGCATTTTTTGCTTTTCATACATGCTGCTAATTTCGTCCTCATCCATACCGGGTTCCCTTAAACGCTCAAAGGGGTCATGGCCTTCCATTTCTGCAAAATTAAACCCCGTAATATCTTCAAATGCTTTATTGATCCATTGTACCCGGTTTTTAGGGTCGGTTACAATAATCATGTTGTTAACCCGGGTAATAATATCGGCCAGGCGCTTATTTTCCTGGGTCGACCGTTTAAGCGCGTCTATATCCTTAATTACGCCTATTAACCTCGTGGGCTCTTTTTGTTCATTGTAAATAAAATACCCCTGGTCCATAATGTATTTATAATGACCGTTACCGCAATTCACCCGGTACTCGTATTCCCAGTTTGTTTTTCCTTCACTTTTTATTTTATGCTGACTTTCTTTAACCCCGGCAACATCATCAGGGTGAATTAATCCACGCCACCATTCCAGGCAATACTCAATCTGGGCATAAGGGATGTCAACAAGTTGGGTTAAACTGGTGTTGTAAATAATATGATTGCT
Source organism: Mucilaginibacter sp. P5_A4 (assembly GCF_056400605.1). NCBI lineage: Bacteria > Pseudomonadati > Bacteroidota > Sphingobacteriia > Sphingobacteriales > Sphingobacteriaceae > Mucilaginibacter > Mucilaginibacter sp. P5_A4. The sequence goes on from NZ_JBFUKX010000009.1 coordinate 129,195, forward strand.
CACGATGTTAAGATCATAAATAACATCCTTTGTGGCCTGGGCTACCAGCTCATATCTTTCTATAGCTTCTTTAAGCTTGGTATCCTTTAATTTATCCTCCGTTATATCCGAAAAGTAAATCGCGACCCCATCATCTGTTGGATAGGCTGCCAGGCGAATCCATTTTTTTAGCACGAGCGAATACTCTTCCTGCCTTACAATAACTCTTTCTTCCAGCGCTTTCTGATAGTAGGGATATAACCGGTTCATTTCTTTCGGGAACAGGGTAAAAATACTTTCTCCTACAATATTTGTAATCTTTGCATCAACCAGCTTCCTGAAAACCTGGTTAATGCGGGTGATATTCATATCAAAATCCAAAGCGAAAAAAGCATCGCTAATGCTATTCAAAGTATTTTCCAGGCTGTACAGGTATTTATTCCTTTCCATTTCCAATTGTTTCAGCTCGGTAATATCCTGCATCGAACCAATTAGTTTTAAAGGAGTAGGGTGTTCTTCGTCTAACCGGGCAAGCTGTCGTACATAACGGGTTTCGCCGTTTAGTGCTACAATGCGGTGCGTAATGTCCATCGTTTTACCTGTACTAACGAGGTCATCCAACGCCCTTATCATCATTGGCCTGTCTTCGGGAAATATATGCTCCACGTAAATATTAAAAACCTCGCGCCCGCCATCTTTACTTATACCGGTAAGCATATACAATTCATCAGACCATATCAGTTTTTGAGTTTCAGGAAAATACTCCCATCCCCCAACTTTCGACATCATTTGCGTTTCCCTTAATTTTCTTTTTCCGCCCTGCAGGTCCTGGTTTATTTTCTCTAATGTTTGTTCAAATATCACCCGCTCGGTCATATCCTTTATCATAACCAGTATATTTGGCTGGTTGTTAAAAATGATCTTATGCGATGTTATACTCACATAAATGAGGGTTCCATCTTTTTTAACATGCCGCCAGGTACCATTTAAATTCAAATCTCCTGCAGTCCGTTTTGCCGATTCTCCATTTTTGGTATCATCCTGCGGTCTGATGTCGAGGATACTTTTTGTTAAAAACTCATCTCTGCTATATCCGTAGGCATTAATGGCAGCGTCATTAACCGAAATAATTTGAAACTCTTCGTCATAGATCCACATCGGCACCGGGTTGGCTTCATACATATAGCGGTACTGGTTTTCGCTTTGCCCAAGTTTTACATCATTCTTCCTTATCAGGTAATATAAAAAACATCCGTTTGCTATTACAAAGAAATATCCTTTGGCAGTGCTGAACAATAAAGACTGGTATTGGGTAAAATTATGCAGGAAATAAAAGAGTAACCGATCGCTAAAAGTGATCCAGAGAAGACTGATTATAACATAAATAATAGCTATCCGGAAAGCGCCTTTTTGCATAGATGAGCGTTAAATTAACAATTAAATTAAACGGATTAAGCATATTATTAGTTACACCAAAACATGTTTTAGCTGTTATTAACGTTGCGGCAGATCATATTTTATCAACAATTACTTGTCGATAAATTAATTACAACTGTTCACAAACGAATGGATGATATTGTTTTTTTGCAGTTGCTTATTTCCTCTTCCCTTCTCAAATCTCACATCTAACCAGGATTCCTTAAATTATGTTAAATTTTTTACCGCTTGCAATAATGAAATAGTTGAAACGTATTTTATAAGGTACCAGGATTTCAACATACATCATACTATGGAATACAAAATAAAATTAGCAGACGGAACCGCGCATATCATCAGCATTACAAGTGCCTACTTTAAAACATGGCATGTATGGAATATTAAATTTAAGGATGGACGGGCAGCCATGCTTTTTAAAATGGGCAGCGAATGGATGCAGCGAAATGAGGATTTCCTGGACGAGCACGTTTTAACGGCGATAGGCAACACTATTGATAAGATCATTCAAAGGCGCAATACGCTGTCGTTTTAAATTGAGGCTACCTCTGTTGGTGTTACTGCAGGGTCTCGCTCACCCCTTCCAATAATTACCGCTTAAAATAATCATGTTGAGCATTTTTATGCTGTTGTCGTAATAATCGTAATCTTTAAGTTTAAAATGCAGCAGGTAATCCCATGTGTGGTTAAGCCATTGCTGATTTTTGGCCCCGGTTGTGGCCGCTACGGCAAAGGGAGCAATAAAACTAAGTGCCTCGAAATAACGGGCCGGCAGGTCATTCCCCGATAAAGTATAACCTGCAGAAATGTTATCGGGGTTATCATTCGTTGTCGACCGGATCCAGCGGTTAATTTTGGTGGTTATGGCTTTGGCACGTGTGTCGCCGTACAATAAATAGTCGGCAGCTATGCGCCAGGGAACCCGGCAGGCGTTGTAGTTATAGTATCCATCGTACTTTGTTTCGAGATACATGGCTTTGGCCGGGCGCGGATGATGGTTCACCTGTTGAATAAAATCGGGCAGCAAACCTGCATCCGGGCTGTATCGCTGTTGCATCCGGGCAAATAAACGGTAGGTGCCGGCTATCACCTTATCCCAGCGCCCATCCCCAGTGGCGGCTTTAAACGCCTTGAAATGCGAGGGCATAAAATCGGATGAGCGGGTATCAAAATAATCTTTACTATCCGCCTCAACCTCATTACTCAGCAGGATAGTGAAGGTTTTCTGGTTTATTTCATACCGCATAATATCGGCTATCAGTACCCTGGCTTCCTTTAAGTAGTTGATGTCGCCCTGGCTGCCCCATTGCTTATCTGCCAGCAATAAGGAATATGCTATATCCATATCGCCGTCTGTTGCCGAAGAGTGATCAAGGTTATTGCCTTTTACATCCTGTGCCCAATTCATAAGGTGCTGCCCGCTTTTTGCCGGGTGCGCGCGGTAATAACGGAACAAAGCGTCATAAACCACCTTTGCTGCCGGATCGGCACCGGCCATGAGGACAACGATAATCATGCCATACCCCTGTCCTTCGGATACGCATTGTTTGTTGCCGGGTCTTTCAAACCAAATGTAGCTTTGGTTTTTGCCGGCTACCTGTTTTACATAGCGGCTTTTCCATTTCAGGTGAAAAGCGCGCACGCTGTTGTCCAGTTTTTGCCGGCTTACATGGCTTGGAATAATGCTGCCCGCAGTATATGAAGTATGCTGCGGAAAAGGTTTTAACGCATGTTGCGCATGTAAGCCGTAAAAAGCAAAAACTGCAACGTACAATACAATACCTTTTTTTAGCATAGCCAACCTTTATAGTTAAGAAAACAAACCGTGCGTTATCTCTATAGTTTCAGAATCGGCGTAAAAGTAAATAGTGGGGCCTTGCGGGCCATCAGTTATGGCTAAAATATCCGCCTGCTTAATATTGTTCTCGTTAATGAATGTTGCCAGGCGGTCGTGTGTAAAAAATGTATCTGATTTTACAATGATCATAGTAGTTTATTTTTATAGGTACAAGGTATGCTTTTTACCCAAACAGCAGATCAGGAGTTTAGACAAAACCAAAAAACACAAGTAAAAAACGTCCAAAACCTGTTCGAATATTGTAAATATTAATCATGAATAATAATTAAAATAACCAACAAACGGTATATTATAAACTTTCCGCAATGTATAAGCACGTATCCGGCAGATACTTTTCGTGTTTCAACATTACTCAAAACACGCAACCTGCTCTGTTAAATTTTCCGCTAAACCCTAAGCTGCTATTTGCTTTACCTTTTATAATTAACAGTTTAACCTAAGACTAAGCTTTTGGCAATGTAAATTATTTGACGAAAATTTCATTTTGATTAAAACAGGCTGCAAAAACACACATTCAGGTTAAATTTTTAATTAATATAATATTTTTTTAAGCAAAACATTGCAATATTGTATTCAACAATGTTAATTTGCATAATAAAAACTATAAACAAAATCGATAAGATATTTTATATTTAACAGGGATTATTAACTAATTTATAATAACTTCATAGCAGAATGATAAAAAAAATACTTGTAATAGAAGATGATGAAGATATTTTAGATTCAATTGATACCCTTTTGAGTTTGAATAATTTTGAGGTGAAAGGAATAACCCAGACAAATGATATCATTGAAGTACTGAAAGCCAACAAACCCGACCTGGTATTAACCGATTATATTTTACCGGGTATGAATGGCGGCAAAATTTGCCAGGTTATTAAAAACAATAAAGAGCTGGCCCACATCCCGGTTATTTTAATGACCGCCTATCATAAACAAGCTATTGCGATCGGGAATTTCGGACACGATGCCTACCTTCCAAAACCTTTTGAAAATCAGCATCTTGTTAACATCATTAATAAATTACTAAACTAAATGTAATTGTACCTTCCCCCTCCCACAATTATTTAAATGGTTTGATGTAAATTCCTTAAAAAGCCAACTCTTCCATTAAAATGAAAATATCGCTTAATCGTAATCTGCAAATTGGGTATGGCTTTTCTCTTTTTATACTTATCGTTATTTCCGTTTTATCCTATTTAAGTATCCACTTCCTGTTAAAAAGCGCCAACCTGGTTGATCATAGCTACACAATGATCCAAAAGCTCGAAAATATCGAGTCGATCATGAAAGATGCTGAAACAGGTCAGCGCGGATACCTGCTTACCAAACAGGAAGAGTTTTTACAGCCCTATAACGGAGCCGAAACAAAAGCACTTAAGCAAATACAGGAAGTCAGGCAATTAGCTGCCGACAATCCTCAGCAACAACAGAATATAGATGGGATCAAAAAAGTTTTAACAACCCGGCTAAGTATTTTAAAGGAATTGCTGGATAAGAATAAAAACAGCGAAACTGTAAGCATTAACGACCTCAAAAAGGGTAAACTCGCCATGGATGCCCTAAACCAATCCATTAACAAAACCGAGACCGCCGAGAGAAAATTGCTAAATACCAGGCTAAGTGCCTACAACACCTATGCTGCTTATGTGCCAGCTATTTTTGTAATTGGAGTGTTACTTGCCTTAATTTTCACGCTCATATCATACATGAGTGTTACCGCAATTATTGCCGGGCGAACAAAAATTCAAACCGAGCTTGAGTATAGGGAGCATGAAACAGCTGAGTTAAATGAAGAGCTGGCTGCTGCAAACGAAGAAATGAAAGCCATTAATGAAGAACTACTTGCCAGTAACGAAGAGCTTTCTGCATCGCAAGATATGCTTCATGCACTTAATAACGAGCTTGAGGAAAGGGTTATTGCACGTACGCAGGCGCTATCATTAAGCGAAACCCGGTTTCGCAAAATGATGCAAACCATTCCGCAGATAGCCTGGACAAATACTGCTGATGGCGAGGTTGACTTTTACAATCAGCAATGGTTTAATTATACGGGCCTTACCATTAAACAAACCAAAAACCAGGGCTGGCGCGAAGTGATCCACCAGGACGATCTCGCCCACAACCTGCAACGTTTCCAGGCCATACTTGATAGTAAGGAGGCCGGGGAGTACGAGATCCGCGAAAAACGCTTTGACGGCGATTACCGCTGGCACCTCATCAGGATGGCTCCCTTAAAAGACAACCGGGGCCAGGTGCAACTGTGGGTAGGTACAGCTACTGACATCCAGGAGATTAAGCAGCTGCAAGAGCAAAAGGACGACTTTATAAACATTGCAAGCCATGAGCTTAAAACACCCTTAACCAGCCTTAAATCGTCTATGCAGATCATCTACTCGATGAAAAATAAGCTTTCGCCCGAAAAGCTGGACGACCTTATAAGCCGGGCCAACAAAAGTGTTAATAAAGTAACCTATTTAATTGAAGACCTTTTGTATATAGGTAAATTGAACCAGGGCCAGGCTGATCTGGATAAAACGCCTATCACGCTTTCGCGCATTATTAAGGATAGCAACAACCATATCAAAGTTGCCGGAATTTATAAAGTGATCACTACCGGCGATATGGAGCTGCAGGTAGTGGCCGATGCCAGGCGTATTGAGCAGGTTGTGGTAAATTTTGTTAATAATGCCATAAAGTATGCTCCCGAATCCAAAGAAATCCACATCAGCATAGCGCAAGATGGCGGTATGGCCAGGGTATCGGTAACGGATAAAGGCCCCGGCATATCGTCAGAGAAAATCCCCTTCGTGTTTGACCGTTATTTTAGGGGGCACAGCAGTAGCAGCCAGTACTCCGGCCTGGGGATAGGCCTTTACATCAGCGCCGAGATCATTAAAAAACACGACGGGAGCGTTGGTGCCGAAAGTACATTAGGCGAGGGAAGTACTTTTTGGTTTACGTTGCCGCTGCAGGCATAACAAGACTATCCGCTTGCAACTATTGCCGTTGTAATCAATATGCTTTCAGTGGAATAAGAAATCTTCATTTAGCTTGCACCAATTGGGTAAGCTGGCGATACCATAAAACAGGAACGTCTATTTCAGGGCCTCGTAGATCTCCGCTGCCAATAAACCGCTGCCGCCGCCATAGTGCTGCACAATCCTGATTTCGGGATTGCAATTACGGAAATAAGCGCACAGCTGGTCTTCTGATTCTGGTTCGATACCGCCGCCAAGCAGTACCAATGTAAATGCCTGCTCATCGAAAGCCCGGGTAGCTTCATCATCAGTTTGGCAACCGGTAGCCATCCAGTTGGGATTGTTGTTTACCAGCCGTACTACAGTTGCCAGTATTTCGGGATGGCGGCCGATGACTAATATTTTTGTTTGTTCCATTTGCTATTTATATAGTCGTCATTATAAAGCACGAAGCAACCCCACGCTATGCAGATCCGCGTTGTGTAGTTCGCGGTTGCCGCGCTGCGCTCGTAATTACATAAAGTTTATTTTGCCCTTTCAATCAATTCATCATCTGTATATCTGCATATCTGAAACGGCGAAGCCCTCAACGAAGTTAATCTGCACACTTATATGCTCATCGGTACATCCATCAATAAAAACTCAGCGTCGGAGGTTGCGCTGATGGTGAACTTATCGGCATCCCAGATACCTAATGCATCGCGGGTACTTACAGTTTGGCCATTGATCTCTACTTCGCCGCTTAGGATGAAGGCATAAACGCCATTGCCGGGTTTGTGAATAGTGTAATCAACGGTTACCCCCTTATCAAACTTACCCAGGTTAAACCATGCATCCTGGTGAATCCATACGCCCGCATCATCCGGGTTTGGCGATAGTACCTGCTGCAGTTTGTTATAACGGTCGGCAAGGTCAAGAGTGATCTGATCGTACCGTGGTTCAACGTTACGTTTGTTGGGGTATAACCAAATCTGCAAAAATTTTACGCGTTTATCTTTATCCTGGTTGTATTCGCTGTGATAAATACCGGTACCGGCGCTCATGGCCTGTATATCGCCATTTTTAATTACGGCGGTATTATTCATGCTGTCTTTGTGTTCCAGGCCGCCTTCCAGGGGAATGCTGATGATCTCCATATTATCATGCGGGTGTTTGCCAAAGCCCATGCCTGCATCTACGGTATCGTCGTTTAAAACACGCAGTGCGCCAAAGTTCATCCTATCGGGATTATAATAACTGCCGAAGCTGAAAGAATGATAACTGCTTAACCAGCCATGGTTTGCATGCCCCCGTGTTTTGGCCTTATGTAATATGGTTTGTGCCATGATGTTTTTCTTTTTTGTTGGTATAAAGGTACTACAGGCATTGGGAAGCGAAGTTGATGTAGGTTAAGAATTAACACTAATTCCACAAATTAAGGCGAATTTCACGAATTTGGAGCGAGCTCGACTAAATCTTGACGAATAATTGATAAAATTAGTCTTCGCCATGATTTGTGAAATTCGCCTTAATTCGTGCAATTAGTGTTTATTTTTCATCCTGCTAAAAAACTCCGGGGTAACCCCTATATATGATGCTATTTGCTTTTGGGGCAGGGTATAAATCAACGTTGGGTAACGTTTGCAAAAGTTGTTGTAACGATCTTCGGCGGTAAGACTGAGCCCATCTATGAGGCGCTGCTGACTGGCTACCAGCGAGTTCTCCACCAATACCCTGAAAAAGTGCTCGAACTTGGGGATCTGCTGGTATAGTTTTTCCTGGTTGGTTTTGCTAAGCAGCAGCACCTGGGTATCTTCCAGCGCCTCGATGTTGAGGATCCCCGGCTTTTGGCTGATGAGGCTGTACATATCGGCCATCCACCAATCTGGCGGGGCAAAGCTCAACACGTGCTCAATGCCGTTTTTATCAACAGTAAACCCGCGCAGGCAGCCCGAAGTTACAAATGCCGAATGTTTGCAGATATCCCCGTCGCTAAGCCAAAATTGTTTGCGTTTAATGGTTTGGGGCTTAAGCATGGCCGTAAAAATGGCCTGCTCCTCGTTGGTGAGGTGGATATGTTTGGCAACGTTATTAAGGATGAGTGTAAACGGCATATACAAAAATGTGTTTTTTTAGGCTGATCGCAGTATGTAACATTAATATTATTATTGGGGTTGAGGTTTCTCCTGTTGATAAATGTAAATTAGCTTTTGTAAGAAAAGAAGCCTCATTCAAGCCCTCTCCTTTGGAGAGGATTTAGACTGTGCCAATGCTAAAATCCTTGTATGTTATGCTGATAAAGCAGGATATATTAAACGGAAATTATTTTTATGATTGTGACCGGCTTTATCTTATTGTGCATGAAGCAGGCCTTACAGCAAATAAACAGGTATTGCATTTACCAATTAATGCAATATTGATTTTTACTAACAGGTAACCTATATGTTAAAAATTAAAAGTAATGTTTTTTTATTAAGCTGCATGTCTGTTTTGCTGGTATCATCTGCCGCGTTTGCACAAAAGAAATTTAATGGACTGGACGTTGGCCTGGGTAACCTTTACCGCACCAGCGACGCCAAAACACGATCAATAAGTCCGGAGAATTTTACGGGCGAGAAGGGTAAGGGCGGCATGGCCACCACCGGCACAGGCAGCAATGCCTCGCGCGATCTGGGCCAAACCTGGAAGGTAAGCCCGAGCGTAGTGATCAAAAAACATACAACCTTCACCATTGCCGAAATTAATGAGAGCGGCGCGATACAGCACATCTGGATGACACCTACCGGCAACTGGCGCTACAGCATCCTGCGCTTTTATTGGGACGATGAAACCACTCCTTCAGTTGAAGTGCCCGTTGGCGATTTCTTTTGCATGGGTTGGGGTAAATATTCGCCCCTGTCATCATTGGCGGTGGCGGTGAACCCGGGCAGCGCATTTAATTGTTACTGGCCTATGCCCTTCCGTAAAAAATGCCGCATCACCATGGAGAATATCGACGATAACGATATGGTGCTGTATTACCAGGTGGATTATACGCTTACGGACATCCCCGATGATGCCGGTTATTTTCATGCGCAGTTTCGCCGTACCAACCCGCTGCCTTACAAAAAAGATTATGTTTTGGTAGATAGCATTGTAGGCAAGGGACAGTATGTGGGTACTTACCTGGCCTATGGCAGCAACAAAAATGGCTGGTGGGGCGAAGGCGAGATTAAATTTTTTATGGATGGCGATACCAAATTCCCTACCATAAACGGTACTGGTACGGAGGATTATTTTTGCGGATCATATGATTTTGATACCCGCCACAAGGATGCCGGCGGCAAAGAGCAAGACCATACCGAATACACCGAATTTAACACCCCCTACAGCGGCCTGCCGCAGGTGATCCGGGGCGACGGGCATTATAACATAGCCCAACGTTTTGGTTTATACCGCTGGCATATTGTTGACCCCATCCGCTTTGAAAAAAGCCTGAAGGTTACCATACAGGCTCTGGGCTGGCGGCACGACGGGCGGTACATGCCTTTGCAGGATGATATTGCCTCAACCGCGTTCTGGTACCAAACCGGGGCACATACCCCTTTCCCTAAATTACCCTCACGCGACGAACTGGAAGTAAACTGATGAAACTATATAAAACCACCAAAGGAATAATCCTTGAACATGCCGGGGCCGCCTATATTGTTGACGACCAGTGGGACACCCTGGTTAACCGGGATAACCTGGCCGCATACCTGCAGGAGATCATTGATGATACCACAGCCCTGGGCGCCGATGTGCAGCGCGAGTTTTTAAACGAACAACTACTGCCGCCCATCGGCACACAGGAAGTTTGGGCGGCGGGAGTTACCTACCTCAAAAGCCGTGATGCCCGTATGGAGGAGTCGGAAAGCTCGGGCGGGGCAAGTTTGTATGATAAGGTTTATGATGCCCCGAGGCCCGAGTTGTTCTTTAAAGCAACAGCGCAAAGGGTTTCGGGCCATGGTGCCGAGGTTTATATCCGCAAAGATTCGGAATGGAATGTGCCCGAGCCGGAGCTGACACTGTATATAAACTCCGGGGGGAACATCCAGGGCTATACCATCGGCAACGATATGAGCTCGCGGAGTATCGAGGGTGAGAACGCTTTGTACCTGCCCCAGGCCAAGATTTACGAAAAAAGCGCGGCTTTAGGCCCCTGTTTATATGTAAGCCCAAACCCGATACCGGGCGAATCGGCCATAAAGCTGGTGATAAAAAGGGATGGCCTTGCTGTTTATGAGGATGAAACTACCATATCCCGTATCAAGCGTTCTTTTACCGAACTGGTGGGTTATTTATACGCCGAATGTGATTTCCCGCAGGGATGCTTTTTAATGACCGGTACCTGCCTGGTGCCACCGCCAACCTTCACTTTACAAGTGGGCGATGAGGTGGTTATTACTATCGATAATATCGGTACCATGATCAATATTATCGGCATCAACCCCAAGCATAAATTGTAAAGCCATGATGACTTTAAAAATTTCTTCTTTTATGCTGATGGCTGCGGGCTTTGCATCATGCACCATGCGAATGCCGCCTGCAACCAAAGGCAGCTTTAGGTACGACCTGGAATTTTTAAAGAAACATGGCACTGTTGTGGTTTTGAAAACTAAAGACAGCAGTGCACGCGTAATCGTATCCCCCAAATACCAGGGGAAAGTATTTACTTCAACAGCCGATGGTTTGGATGGCAACAGCTTCGGCTGGATAAACTATAAAACCTTCGAGCTTAAACAACCCGACCCGCACATGAACGCCTATGGTGGCGAAGACCGCCTGTGGCTTGGCCCCGAAGGCGGCAGGTTCTCGCTGTTCTTCAAGCCGGGCGCCAAAATGGAGTTTGATAACTGGCATACGCCCGCCGCAATTGATTACGAAAGCTGGGAACTGGTTTCCTCATCGGATAAAAAGGTATCCATGAGCAAAGCCACTCAAATGCAAAACTACGCAGGCACACAGCTTAACATGAAACTGGAGCGGGATATCGAAATCCTGGAGCCGGAGGTGATTAACCAACTGCTGGGCATCAGTACAAATGATTCTGTAAAATCTGTAGGTTTTAACACGGTAAATACCATCATTAATGCGGGCGATAAGGCCTGGGATAAAATAACCGGCGCCCCCTGCTTATGGAACCTGGATATGTTCAGCCCATCGTCCAAAACGGTTATCGTGGTACCTTATGAAGATAAAGCAACCGGCAAAGTAGCCACCACCAATTATTTTGGCGAGATAGCCAAAGACCGGATCACTTACAGCAATGGGATCCTGCTTTTTAAAGCCGATGGTAAATCGCGCGGTAAGCTGGGCATCCCACCAAACCGCGCCAAAAACATGGCAGGCAGCTATGATGCCAGTAACAAGGTATTAACCCTAACCGTTTTTGACCTGGATAGCGGCGCCGATTACCTTAACCAGGAATGGAAACCCGATACCGCCCCCTTTACCGGCGATGCGGTGAATGCCTATAACGACGGGCCGCTGGCAGACGGCAAGCAAATGGGGCCTTTTTACGAAATTGAAAGTGTATCGCCCGCCGCGTTTTTGAAGCCCGGCGAAAAACTAACGCACAAACACAGCGTATTTCATTTTACAGGGGATGAAAAGGCCCTGAATAGTATCGCCCTGAAAACTTTGGGCATTTCAATTAAGGATATCAAATCAGCATTAAAATAAAACCAATAAACTAATTATAAGAAAAATCAGATGGCAAAAAACAAAGACCTTTTAGCGATAACCCTTATTACTTCCCTGTTTTTTATATGGGGCTTTGCGCTAAACCTAAATCCAATATTGATACCTCACCTTAAAAAAGCCTGCCAGTTAAGTGATCTGCAATCATCATTAATTGATTCGGCATCATACATCGCTTACTTTTTATTACCTATCCCGGCAGCCCAGTTCATGAAACGTTATGGCTATAAAGGCGGAATTTTATTGGGCCTGATCCTTTTTTCGGCAGGTGCGTTTTTGTTTTACCCGGCATCCATTGTACGGAATTACGCTTTTTTCCTGGGTGCTTTGTTTGTAATATTTTCGGGGGCAGCATTTTTAGAAACCGCAGCCAATCCATACATCACCGCCATTGGCGACCCTGCCGGTGCAACCCAGCGCATTAATTTTGCACAAACATTTAATGGTTTGGCGGCTGCCCTTGCACCTTTAATCGGCGGTATTTTTATCCTGTCGGGTAAAAACCTTACAGCTGTACAGGAATCGGCCATGTCGTCTGGCCAGCTGAATGATTATTTAAATAAAGAAGCTTCATCGGTACAAATACCCTATATTGTTATTGCTGTAGGTGTGCTCATAGTAACTGCACTTTTATGGCGAACCCATTTACCCGAAATTGTTGAAGAAGGAGAAGGCTCACCACTACATGAAAACCTATCATTTTTTCAACGCACAGCTGCACTTTTAAAGGAGAAGAATTTAAATTTTGGTGTAGCGGCGCAATTTTTTTACGTAGGCGCACAGGCCTGCGTGGGCAGCTTTTTTATCCGTTTTTCGGAACGTGTATCGGGCATGGATGAAAAAACCGCGGCTTATTATTTAACCGCTGCCTTAATGGCCTTTTTAGCAGGCAGAGCAGTTGGCACATTTTTAATGACATTTATTAACCCGGTAAAACTGCTGGCCATTTATGGTATTACCAATGTATTGCTTATTCTGCTATCGGTATTTCTGCATGGCAAATTCCCGGTTTTTGCTTTAATAGGTGTAGAGTTTTTTATGTCGATCATGTTCCCAACCATATTTTCGTTAAGTATCCGTGGCCTGGGCACCAAAACCAAGGAAGGCTCATCACTGGTAATTATGGCTATTGTAGGCGGGGCTATTTTTCCACCTATCATGGGCAAACTGTCTGACATGACCAACATCCAGATAGCTTACCTGGTACCAGCGGCCTGCTTTTTATTCGTATTTTATTTTGCGGTTAAAAACCTGCGGGTGAAACAGAAGGTTAGTATGGCGGTTTCCCATTAATTTGAATTGATATATTTTATAACATATAAGCATGGATTTACAACTTACAGATAAGGTAATTATAGTAACAGGCGGTGCAAAAGGCATCGGCGAAGGTATTGTTAAAGTATTGGCTGCCGAGGGCGCCATACCCATTATTGTGGGCCGCAGCGAAGCAGATAACCTTAAAGTAGTGCATAAAGTTGAAGCTGCCGGTGGCAAAGCCTTCCAGGTAGTTGCCGAGCTTACCGACCCTAAAGCAAGCGAGGCGGCTGTTAATGCCGTTATAGCCCAATATGGCCGGATTGACGGCCTGGTGAACAACGCTGGCGTTAACGATGGTGTGGGATTGGAGAGTGGTGACTATGAGGGCTTCGCCGCATCACTGCATAAAAACTTAGTACACTATTACCTTATGGCGCATTACGCGCTGCCCGAGCTAAAAAAATCAAAAGGGGCTATCCTCAATATCACCTCCAAAACTGCCGATACCGGTCAGGGCCATACATCGGGCTACGCGGCAGCAAACGGCGGGCGTAACGCATTAACCCGCGAATGGGCGGTAGAATTGTTAAAATACGGCATCCGTGTAAATGCTATTGTGGTGGCCGAATGCTGGACACCACTTTACGAAAACTGGATAAAAACCCTGCCCGATCCGGCAGCCAAACTCCAGGAAATAGAAGCAAAGATACCATTGGGTAACCGCATGACCACGGCCGAAGAACTGGCCAATACCACAGCCTTCCTGCTGTCGCCAATGTCGAGCCATACTACCGGGCAGTTGATACATGTTGATGGTGGTTATGTGCATTTGGATAGGGCACTGGCAAACGCGTAAGCCCCCCAGCCCCCTGAAGGGGGAGTAGTTTCAACTTTGCAAATTGCCATTTTGGTTGATAGAATTGGAAAACATTAAAGGGATGATGCCTGCCTCCGAAACGAGACTTGCGAAGCACGTATCCTATCGTCATTGCGAGTGGTAAAATCCGGGAACTCTGAAGGAGGGGATGACGTTGCTAAAAGGCTGTCATGCTGAGCCTGTCGAAGCATAGCGGGCAAAGGCCTCTCCGCACGAGTCTTCGACAGGCTCAGACTGACAGGCCTTTACACCTTGAAAGTTGAATACGTCATAGGTAGGTACAAAGCAATCCCTAACTATACAGGGCGGCTCTGTAAATCGGGGATTGCTTCGTACCTCGCAATGACGGTCTGTTTATAAAAACTCGTAAGTCTGGCTTTTAGGCAAGTACTATACATCATAACACAAACGCCTTCAAATAGGAGTTTGACTGGTTGCCCCAATCTTTCATAACCCCGGTAAGGGTAGCTGCCAGTTCTTTGCGGTTTACCGCTTTACCTTTTTTGGGTGGGGTAAGGGCTTTGTCATCAACAACAACCTCGTTCACTTTGGTGGCAAACCAGGTTACATTTTCGTGGGGTATCGCCAGGCCTAATATCATTCCCGGTAAACCGGCAAACGATTCGGGTCCGCCAGATACAGGTATATCATCGGTATAAAAAGCTACTAAATAAACAGAATCCAATATCAGCGCATTGGCCCGGCGACAGGTAAAGCCGGCTATCTCGCGGGTTTCGGTGGTTATTTTCCAGTTTATTTTACGCACGCTATCCTTTACCAAAAATACCGATTCAAAAACCTTTTTCTGGTTGATGATGGTATTGGTAGCCAGGTCGGTTTGAACCACATTATTCTGCCCAACCATGGGGTTATCCAGAAAAAAGGTATTACTTTGATTTTCGGGCTCAATAGGCGTAAACAAAGTTTTATTATTACCAAAAACCAGGGTACTTTTTAACTTCCGGAATTGGGGCTGATTTTTCTTGTACGAATCAAAAGCAGGCTGCAGCCATGCTTCATTGTCCTTATCAATTATCTTTTGAAAAACAGCGTACATGTTTACGGTTTTTTCATACTCAATGGTGCCGTTGGTTGTAAAATGCTTGTTTTGGGCAAATAGCGTATTACCCCCAAGCATCAATAAACAGGTTGCAAATAAAGTGAGGTTTTTCATGATTAATTATTTTTTAGGTGCAGCGCCGCCGCCAACGTGGTTAAAGTCCCAAACAAGCGAAAGCATAAAGAATCTTCTTATCGCGGTATACCTTTCCTGCGAAATCTGGTTAGCACTGCCGGTTCGGCTGTATCCTGTATTTTGGTTTAGCAGGTCGTTACCGGCAAGGTAAATTTTAATGCTTTCGTCTTTTAAAAACGTTTTGCCAATGGTGGCGTTTAAAATGGTTTTTCTAAAGTCTTCGGGGAATGATTGTGTTTTTGCATTAAACTGGTAGTTGCAGTCGGAACTGATGGAGAAATGCAAAGGCAGGTAGATGTTAAACCCTCCGTTGGCCTGAAATCCGCGCCCGTTATTGTTAATATTTGGCTGCAGCGAAGATGAGTTTATGGTATAAGTAGGTCCAAAGGAAGCGTACATATCATACTTTTTCTGTTTGTATTTTGATAGCCTGAAGTCGGCAGAATAGGTATATGATTGGGTTTTATTCAACTGGTTGGCCCCGGCATCAATTTTAGAATAGTTATAATACGTATTACCGTTAACGTTTCCACCCAAACCGGCATTGATATCAACTTTAGGTATTTTTCTGTCGAAATAAGCGCTCGCATACAGGTTTACAGTTTGCCTGCTTTTCAGGTTGGTATATTGGTAAGTACTTGCACCATCTACCGTAACCACATTACTTACAATAGGATTATAGGTATTGGAGTAGGAACCATACAACCATACGGATTGTCCGCTCAGCACTTTATAGGAGTTGTAGCTTAAATTTAAACGGTTTGTGTACGAGGGCCTCAGGTTAGTATTCCCCAGCGTAATGTTCAGGTTATCGGTATTTACCCTTACCGGCTGTATCTGATCGATAGTGGGTTGTGTGGTATTACCATTATAGCTAAACCTCACTGATTCCTGCTGCGAAAAGCGGTATTGATAAGTTGCCTGCGGAAACCAGTTTGTAAAATTGCGGGTTCGGGTAAACCCGGTTATCTCATTCACCTGCTTAAAATTAACCGCCGAAACCCTGGAGCCAAAATTAAATGTACTTTTTTTGCCCTTATAATTAAAATTTAAGCCAAACTGGTTTGATACCTGGTTCAGCTTATAATTATTGCTTACCGTGGTATCAAGCAAACTATACTGCTTTGTACCGTCGGGATTTGTTCCCGATACGTTGTATGATCTCCTGTCGGCGCTGCTGTTGCTCAGGTTGATACCATAGTTTACAATTGCCGAAAATGTTTTAGTAAGCGGCTCGGTATAGGTAAGGTTTGTGTTTAATACATTGCTTTTAATGTTGGTTGTTTTACGCTGATCGGTAATGGTATCTTTGGTTGCCGTGGCTGTGTTATCAAAAGCCGTTGAGTCAAAAAACTTAGTCCGGGCATATAAATGGCCATCCGAATTACTTTGATTCAGGGCCTCGGTTACGTTTACAGATAAGGTACGACCAACCCTCTTAAATTTTTTAGTATAAAACGCGCTTGCATTAAATAGCTTTTGATGTACATTATTATCAATGTTACGCATGTTGGTATTCTGTAACGATCCATTGGCACGTTTACTCACATAATCATAAGTATTATTGGTGATGGTGTTTTTGTCGGTACCATCAACCATAAGTTTTAAATTCTGGGCCGAATCGAGTTTTACCTGGTAGGTAAGATCGAGTTTTTGCCTGAACATGTGGTTATGAAATACCTGGTCAGAATTGTTGGTAGTAAATGTATTGGCGTAATTGTTTTGTGTTAAGGTATTTTTAGTACCATCAACATTTAAAGAGCCTATTTTATAATTACCATTGATAGATTGTTTATCGCCATCCCATTTGGTATCATAATGCGCCCCTGCCGATCTGGCCAACGGAATCCCTTCGCCATTAAACCGCCCGCTGAATGAGTCGAGATCATCGCCACCGCCGCCATTGAAATAAACATCGCCGTTATCGCCAAATTCAAGGCCGCCGCTGCCACCGTATTTGCTGTTATCGTCCCAGCCCAAACCTACTTTGCCCGTATTGCCCAAAGTACCGTAAACCGAAAACTTTTGCCTGCCCTTAAATCTGTTAAACAATACCTGCTCCTGGTAATACTTATCTGTACCGCCATCAGCATCTACCTTGCCAAAATAGCCGTTCTTTTTATCCTCTTTAAGTTTTATGTTGATGGTTTTATTTTTCACCCCATCATCAATACCGGTAAATGCGGCCTGGTCGCTTTTTTTATCGTAAAGCTGTACTTTATCTACCATATCGGCACGCAGGTTTTTGGTTACCAGGGTGGGGTCATCGCCAAAAAACTCCTCGCCATCAACCAATACTTTACTTACCGTTTGCCCCTGGGCGGTTATTTTTCCATCTTTATCAACCTGTATGCCGGGCAATTCTTTCAGCAGGTCTTCTACTTTGGCATTAGGCTGTACAGTAAATGCTTTGGCATTAAATTCGGTAGTATCACCCTTTATTTTAACGGCAGCTACCTGTGCTTTTATAATTACCTCCTTAAGCAGCCGGGTTTTAAGTATCATGCCAATGTTGCCAAAGTTATGGGTAGTATGTGCCGAATCGAGCGTAAAGCGCTCCACAAAATCGGCATACCCAGAGTAGCTTACCAGCAGGATGAATTTGCCTTTTTTAAGATTATCCATTGCAAACTGCCCCTCGCTTACCCTGGTAAATTTTTGCAGGATAGAATCTTTGGCGTTTAAAACAGCAACTGTGGCATTGGTGAGTTTTGAGTTTGATGCCGTATCGGCAACCGAACCTTTAATAGAATAAGTATTTTGTGCAAAAACGGAGACTGTACTTAAGCAAAATATTATTAGTGCAGTAATTGTGATT
The DNA here is from genome assembly GCF_056400605.1 of Mucilaginibacter sp. P5_A4. Taxonomy (NCBI): domain Bacteria; kingdom Pseudomonadati; phylum Bacteroidota; class Sphingobacteriia; order Sphingobacteriales; family Sphingobacteriaceae; genus Mucilaginibacter; species Mucilaginibacter sp. P5_A4. The sequence goes on from NZ_JBFUKX010000009.1 coordinate 147,294, forward strand.
TTCATAAGGTAGTTTATGGAAACCAAGATATAACTAAGTTCTTAGTAATCAAAGGGGTTTAACACTTGCCTAATGAAATTTAACATTTAAGGCATAAAATTTAACATTTAAGTTTCTCTGTCACACCATAAGTTATTGATTATCTGAACATTGTATTTCATTGCCAATTGATGTAAAATTTAAGCGACACAGCGATTTTACCTGTCAAATAAACAATTATGTAAGTAAAAATAATATTAAAGTATGGTTATAACTGCGTATCAATAAAAATTATAAGGTATTTACTGCCGGCTATTTTTTTTATAAGCCACCCAAACATAAAACGGAACACTGATCATCAGCAATAAAAAACCATAATAAACGGCTTCCTTACCGGTACCGGCAATGTTCCATAATGCATAAGCAAATGCTATCATAGCCAAAACCACAGCACCTAACCAACCATCTGCCTGTTTGTTTTTTACACGGATTATGAGGTAAGATGCAGCCGATAGCAGGTAAGGAATAAGCATTGATAACAATGAAAGCAATAACAGGAACCTGAATTGCTCTACAAATCCTTTAGTATAGTTCATGCTCATAAAAATAGAAACCAAAGTACTGCTAAGTAGGATGCCCATATAAGGTACTCCCTTTTTATTTTGTTTACTAAATATGGCAGGGAACAACTTGTCCCTGGCTACGGCAAAAGGCATTTGGCCCTGCATCAGTGTCCACCCGTTAAGAGCGCCAAACGCGGCAATAGCAACGCCGGCGCTCACCCAGTACCTAATGTTATTGCCGTAAATTATCGCAGCTGCATCGGCATAAGGTGTTTGCGACTTCTCTAACAGGGCGGCAGGGATCAGCCCCATTACGCTTACGCTACCTAAAATATATACCAGGGTAGCAATCATCAACCCCAGCAATGTAGCACAGGGTATCGTTTTTTCCGGGTTTTCAACACTTCCGGCTGGTATCGTAGCGCATTCAATTCCTATAAACGAAAACAGTGTCATGGCGGCGGTGGTGCTAATTGCGCTGTAAGTAGTTGTACCGCTGCTGTTAAATGGAGAAAAATTTTTAGCCTCTAAAAAAAACAAGCCACCAAATGCTACAAGTACTAACGGCAAAATTTTAAGTATGGTAGTAACCAGCTGCCATTTGCCGCTGGTGACAATACCCCTGGTGTTGATGTAAGTAAGCAGCCAGATAGCGCACAGCCCTGTTAATACGGCAGGAAGACCACTTGCCAATTGCGGAAAGAAAGTACTTAAAGCGCTTACCAATGATTTGGTGATGGCCGCGCAGGCGCATGAAGTGGACAAAAAATATCCCCATGCCACTAAAAAGCCTGCAAAATCGCCCAATCCATAGCGTGTAAAGGCATAGGGGCCGCCCGTTGCATGTGGCAGGAGCTTGCTCATGTTACTAAAAACTTTTGCCAGAAAAAATGAGCCTACCGCCGAAAATACCCAGCCCAGCAAACCAATACTGCCAAATGAAGCCATAGCTGCAGGCATTAAAAACACCCCGGCACCTATCATATTGCCAACCACCAGGGAGGTGCTTGTCCATAAACCTAATTTTTTTTGTGATGCGGGCATGACTGTAGATCATTAAGGATGATAAGATAAGGTTTTTATTAAATACGAGAGGTAAAATTGTTACTCCTTTGAACGCATGTGCCAGCATTCAATTTCAAATCTTAAAAATAAATATTAAATTTGTTTACAAAGCGCATATATGAAAACATATCATTTTCCGGTAGTTGTTGAAATAGATGAAGATGGAGTTTACATTGTTTCGTGCCCTACTTTTAGAGGGTGCCATTCCTATGGACACACAATTGATGAGGCACTCGAAAATTTAAGAGAGGTTATTGAGCTTTGCATGGAAGAACAAACCACTGAAAATATTAATCAGTTTATAGGGGTACGTGAGATGGAAATCAATATTCCAATATCTGCATGAGTGATAAATTACCGGTAGTAAGCGGTAAGCAGATGGTATCACTGCTTGAAAGTCTGGGATTTATTGTAATAAGAATAAAGGGCTCACATCACAGAATGAAACATCCGGATGGTAGGGTGACTACTATACCTGTTCATAAAAATGAGCCTTTACCTAAAGGTTTACTAAGAAAAATACTAAGGGAAGATGTTATAATATCCATCGAAGAGTTTGATAAATTGGTTCGTTGATTTCAACCGGAGTTTCTCCTGTACCTGGCCGAAGAATGCAATTTCCGGTGAGGGCTTAATCAACGGTTAAAGATGCACCCTGCATTACCTTACTCTTTTGGTAAGTTATCTAAACATTTACCCCACAGATTCCTTTTAATACCGACAAGCTTTATGCAACATGGATAGCAGCCAACTCTAATGATATTTATCCCCTATTCGCCCTGATGAAGAAATACAATCTTTTATTTTTAAAAAAGCTGGTTCATAAACCGATAACCGTTATTTGTATGATTTTATTGGCTTTGGCCATGCTCAGCTTCTCCCTCGTAATAAAAAAGCATAAAACACTTACCGCCGACGTAAACAACGGAGGCTTATACCTCCCCGGTAAGTTTAAAGCTGTTGTGGTGATTGATAGCCTGGAAGGCCGGGCGCGGCACCTGGCGGTGAATAGCAACGGCGATATTTATGTAAAGCTTCGCTTCCCGGATACTATTGGCGGCAATGTTGCAGCTCGCGATACCGATGGCGATGGTAAAGCTGATATCATTCAAAAATTTGCTAATTATGAAGATAAAGGGTCCTATGGTACGGCTATGCGCATCCATAATGGCTACCTGTATTTCAGCTCGGAAATGAATGTTTTTCGAACCAAACTAAACCCGAATACATTGGTGCCCGATGGCCCGCTTGAATTGATATTGCATGATACGCATGGCGAGCACGAGCATGATGCCAAACCCCTGGCCTTTGATAATGCCGGGCATATGTATGTAGCTTTTGGCGCGCCATCAAACGCCTGCCAGGAGCAAAACCGGGTACCCGGTTCGCCGGGGATTAAGGGCTGCCCTTTATTACAGGAGTATGGGGGCATCTGGCAATTTGATGAGGCCAAATCCAACCAGGAGCAAAAAGATGGCATCCGCTATGCTACGGGCTTACGCAGTGTAGTGGCTATGGATTGGAATACTGCTGATAATTGCCTGTATGCGGTTGCCCACGGCAGGGACGACCTGCATTTGCTGTTCCCCAAAATATTCAATGCATGGCAAAGTGCTGTATTGCCTGCCGAGGAATTTGTGAAGATTAAGCAGGGTACAGACGTAGGCTGGCCGTATTATTATTATGATCCTATTCGTCATAAAAAACTGCTAAACCCCGAGTACGGAGGCGATGGCAAAAAAGCAGGCAATGGCGCAAAATATGCGCAACCGTTGATTGCTTTCCAGGCGCATTGGGCGCCCAACGACCTGTTGTTTTATACCGGCAACCAGTTTCCGGCGAGGTATAAGAATGGTGCATTTGTAGCCCTTCATGGCTCAACCAACCGCTCACCATATCCACAGGCAGGCTTTTTTGTGGCGTTTGTTCCGTTTAAAAATGGAGCTCCCGCCGGTCCCTGGGAAATATTTGCCGATGGTTTTGCCGGGCTTACCACGGTAGCAAGTGTTAGTGAGGCGGTTTGCCGGCCAATGGGCTTGTCTATGGGTCCCGATGGGTCACTATATGTAAGCGATACCGAAAAAGGACGGGTATGGCGTATTTTTTATGAAGGCGATAAAACCAAATTTACCGGTGCCCAGCTTGCTAAAATGGAACTCCGCAAAAAACTGCCAAACTTTAAAATACCCGACAGGATTCGCAATAACATTGCTACTGGTATGCTTAAAGGGGGAATCAAAGTATATAATACCTATTGCGTAGGCTGCCATCAAAAAAACGGGAAAGGGGATGGTAACCTGTTCCCGCCGCTAAATGGATCGGAGTGGGTTACGGGGGGTAAGTATATGCAAAAAGAACCGGCTATCCGGGTATTGCTGAATGGTCTTGAAGGACCGATTAAAGTTAAAAACCGACCCTATAACAGCGTAATGCCCAAGCATAATTTTTTAAGCGATGGGGAAATTGCGGCGGTGCTTACCTACATCCGCAGTAATTTCGGCAACAACAGCAACCTGGTAACCGCATCAGAGGTTAAACAGGTGAGGGCAAGCCTGAGAATAAAATAAATGATACCAGCTTGCTGGTTGATTATAGCTGCATATAACTAACCCTCCCCTGTGAGGATTTCATGAGCAATATCATATTTTAAAGTGCTGTTAATCAGTAAATTTAAGTGATATAAAGATCAATTTTGAGTTAAATCAAAAAGATAAGTATCATGAAAAAATTACAGCTTCTATTCATTTTAATAGCAACATTTACTACCGGCATTATTAATAATGTTGCAGGCCAAACGCATGTGGGTAAAAACCAGGAGATCTTTATCGACTCATCAGGCGTGATCAAAGATCATAAGGGAACTAAACTTGCAGTTATTGATAAAAATAATATTGTAAGGGACAACAAAGGAAAAAAGATTTACTTTATTGATCGCAACGGAAATGTGATTGATGCCAACGGCGTAAATTTAGGTAAAGCAAATAAAAACGGCTCCTATTATGATATTAAAGGGGAAAATGTACTGAATACCAAAGACCTGGACAAAGAAAAATGTGAAATTTTAGATCCCCAGGGACATAATTTGGGAACTACCCACAAAAATTATAAACTTCACGCCTGTGCCGCGCATTGCCTTTTGTTAGAACAACAAAAGGAACAAAATAAAAAGAAGAAAAGTTAAGGCCTTAAGCGTAAGTATTTCTGTAAAACCAATCATCCATGCCGCTTCTTTGCATCAAGATCCGGCATGGATAGGTTTAGTGAATACATAGCCAGAGATCGCAAACATAGGCGCTTTCTATCGGTTGATCGCCAAGGGGTAACCTTTGGAGATCCAGCCGGATTGCAGATTTACCGGCAAATTTAAAAGTTTAACATTTGTAAAGCCAAGCTTTTGCAATTGCAGAAATGCCGGACGAATATTTGGGCATTTTGTAAACGGGCAGCATCCACAATAAATAACAATTTCCGTAGTTTTTGGCAGAGCAGAAACAGTGTTTTCGAGCAGTTCCATATTTTCCGGTTTGCTAACCGCCCCTATATGTTTGGCCCCCATGATATCCTCTACCGCGCCAATGTTCAATATTAAGGGTTGATTTGCAGGAGTATTCACCAGGCTGGCGGCCAATACAACTGGCTCCATTAATTGCTTATCTGTCCAGGGATAATTATTAATTGTGGATGGCATTGCCATAGGGGTAGTTTGAGCTTTCGCTACCGAGCCACATAAGCCCGCTATTAAAATGTATAAAACCGTTATAAAAAATTTAACTTTCATAGTAAAGGTGATTTATAAAACCGTTGGTGATGTAAATAATGATGTTTATCTATAAATCCTGTTTATCCGCAAACCCAACCCCACAAATATACCACCCGCCATTCCACAAAATGGTGACACTACTTTGTCAGTACCCCGGAGGGTGTTCCAAAGGGTAACCGGCGGAGCATTTCAGCGTCCCGGCAGGTAGCCGGTAGGGTGGATTAAGGGATCAAAAAGGGATGCTTAATAAATCCTCACACAAACCTCGATATTTCTGCACTTTTTCTGCATTTTTTCTCTTTAAAAGAACCCTAAAAGTCCCCCTTTTCTGCTCATTTATAGCACAAAACTGCTTGTTGTAAGCTATTCGCCCATTTTTTGACTTTTGAGTTAAGGGTTTACCCGGTAAAACCAAAGGCGCACAAAAAAGCCCTTGATCCGTCAATTGACGGACAAGGGCTTGATTTAAGATTGGGCACCGACCTACTCTCCCACGTTTTACCGCAGTACCATCGGCTCTGGCGGGCTTGACTTCTCTGTTCGGAATGGGAAGAGGTAGACACCGCCGATATAGGCACCTGAAGATTTTTAATGTTTTCGGTTCGTGGTTCGTGTTGCCTGGTTCCGGTTTTACCCGCAACTCGCAACCGGCTACCCGAGCCCGATAAACAATGACATATTATTGAAAGAAGTTCTTGATTAAAGAAAACAACAGTATTAGTTTTTGTCAGTGAGGGGCACTCATGGTTGATCAGTATTGCTACTCACCATTCACTACTCACCCCTCACCATTATTACCTGCTATGAGAAAGCTTCGGGCAATTAGTATCACTCGGCTATGATGTCACCACCTTTATACCTATGACCTATCAACGTAGTAGTCTCCTACGACCCTCAATGGAAGTCTCATCTTGTGGCTAGTTTCGCACTTAGATGCTTTCAGCGCTTATCTATTCCCAACGTAGCTACTCTGCAATACAGCTGGCGCCATAACAGATTCACCAGAGGTTAGTCCAACCCGGTCCTCTCGTACTAAGGTCAGCCCCACTCAAACTTCCTGCGCCCACAACAGATAGGGACCGAACTGTCTCGCGACGTTCTGAACCCAGCTCGCGTGCCACTTTAATGAGCGAACAGCTCAACCCTTGGGACCTTCTCCAGCCCCAGGATGTGACGAGCCGACATCGAGGTGCCAAACCTCCCCGTCGATATGAGCTCTTGGGGGAGATCAGCCTGTTATCCCCAGCGTACCTTTTATCCTTTGAGCGATGGCCCTTCCATGCAGAACCACCGGATCACTATATCCGTCTTTCGACCCTGCTCGGCTTGTCTGCCTCACAGTCAAGCAAGCTTATGCTATTGCACTCCACGTACGGTTACCAAGCGTACTGAGCTTACCTTTGAAAGCCTCCGTTACCTTTTTGGAGGCGACCACCCCAGTCAAACTACCCGCCAAACAATGTCCTCCGCAATGCAGAGTTAGACACCAAATACAGAAAGGGTGGTATTTCAACGTTGACTAACTGACTCCTAGCGAAGCCAGATCACAGTCTCCCACCTATCCTACACATCCTGTATCCGATATCAATGTTAAGTTGTAGTGAAGGTGCATGGGGTCTTTCCGTCCCGTTGCGGGTAACCGGCGTCTTCACCGATACCACAATTTCACCGAGCTCATGGCTGAGACAGCGCCCAGATCGTTACACCATTCGTGCAGGTCGGAACTTACCCGACAAGGAATTTCGCTACCTTAGGACCGTTATAGTTACGGCCGCCGTTTACCGGGGCTTCGATTCAATGCTTCGAATTGCTCCTAACATCCCCTCTTAACCTTCCGGCACCGGGCAGGTGTCAGGCCATATACGTCATCTTTCGATTTTGCATAGCCATGTGTTTTTGTTAAACAGTCGCCTGGGCCTTTTCACTGCGGCTTCCATTGCTGAAAGCGCCCCTTCTCCCGAAGTTACAGGGCCATTTTGCCGAGTTCCTTAGCCATGATTCACTCGAGCACCTTAGGATTCTCTCCTCGACTACCTGTGTCGGTTTACGGTACGGGTTTTTATAACCTGAAGCTTAGCGGGTTTTCTTGGAAGTCTGATTACCTGAACTATTACCGCATCCGAAGATTTGGTATACTATCAGCTTTCAGCATGGTCTGCGTACTTAACTACAGTCCATATACCTACGGCCTTTAACGAACTATTCCGTCAGTTCGCGTCAGTGTCACTACTCCGTCACCGCATCGCAGTTATAAAAAGTACTGGAATATTAACCAGTTGTCCATCGGCTACGCCCTTCGGCTTCACCTTAGGCCCCGACTAACCCTGATCCGATTAGCGTTGATCAGGAAACCTTAGTCTTTCGGTGGGCGGGTTTCTCTCCCGCCTTATCGTTACTTATGCCTACATTTGCTTTTCTATAACCTCCACAGTCGGTTGTCCCTCCTGCTTCGCCGGTATATAGAATGCTCCCCTACCAGATACATTAATGTAAATCCATAGCTTCGGTATACTGCTTGATGCCCGTTTATTATCCATGCCCGATCGCTCGACTAGTGAGCTGTTACGCACTCTTTAAATGAATGGCTGCTTCCAAGCCAACATCCTAGCTGTCTGTGCAATCGGACCTCGTTAGTTCAACTTAGCAGTAATTTGGGGACCTTAGCTGATGGTCTGGGTTCTTTCCCTCTCGGCCCTGGACCTTAGCACCCAGAGCCTCACTCCAGCGTATATTAATAAGCATTCGGAGTTTATCTGGATTTGGTAGGATTTGACTCCCCCGCACCCAATTAGTAGCTCTACCTCTTATTAACTCAACCGCCAGGCTGTTCCTAAAAACATTTCGGGGAGTACGAGCTATTTCCCAGTTTGATTAGCCTTTCACCCCTACCCACAAATCATCCGGAAACTTTTCAACGTTTATCGGTTCGGTCCTCCAGTACCTGTTACGGCACCTTCAACCTGTCCATGGGTAGATCACAAGGTTTCGCGTCTACCTCCCCTGACTATACGCCCTATTCAGACTCGCTTTCGCTTCGGATCCGTGTCTTAAACACTTAACCTTGCCAGGAAAGAGTAACTCGTAGGCTCATTATGCAAAAGGCACGCCGTCACAGAACAAGTCTGCTCCGACCGCTTGTAAGTACACGGTTTCAGGTTCTATTTCACTCCCCTGTTCGGGGTTCTTTTCACCTTTCCCTCACGGTACTGGTTCACTATCGGTCTCTCAGGAGTATTTAGCCTTACCGGATGGTGCCGGCAGATTCCCACAAGGCGTCTCCGACCTCGCGGTACTCAGGATACCACTATCCAATTATTCATTACCCGTACGCAGCTCTCATGCTCTATGGCCGGGTTTCCCACCCCGTTCCGGTTTTGTTTAATTCTCATGTTGTGGTCCTACAACCCCAATTATGCCGTAACATAATTGGTTTGGGCTTCTTCCCTTTCGCTCGCCACTACTCAGGAAATCATTATTATTTTCTCTTCCTCTGCTTACTTAGATGTTTCAGTTCAGCAGGTTTGCGCATTTATGCAATTAGTCTTCAACTAATTAGGTTTCCCCATTCAGAAATCTACGGATCAAGTCTTATTTGCAGATCCCCGTAGCTTATCGCAGCTTATCACGTCTTTCATCGCCTCTGAGAGCCAAGGCATCCCCCGTGTACCCTTTCTTACTTTCTTCTACTTATACGCCTTTTGCTCGTATAGTATGCTTTTTGATCAGATTGCCGTTCATTGGTTCACTCGTTCATTGGTTCATTGGTATTGCTACCTTTTTACCTTTGTCCTTGTAATCCTTTAAAGCCAACAACCGTCTCTATACTGTTGTCTTCTCTTTTTCAATTACTTCTTCCAATATGTCAAAGAACGTTCGATTAGATTTGAGCATTGAGATTTGAGTATTGAGACCGACTTGCGTCTTTGTCTCATATCTCACATCTGATATCTCATATCTGATCTGGTGGAGAATAACGGATTCGAACCGTTGACCCCCTGCGTGCAAGGCAGGTGCTCTAGCCAGCTGAGCTAATCCCCCTTAAGATGTGCCGAAAGCTCAAGGTGTAAAGCATAAAGCCTTTTCCTTTCTATCTTTCTTAGCCTGAAGTTTCCTGCTTGCTGCCTGTGGCTTTCTGCTTTCCGCTCCTATCGTAGTCCCGAGCAGATTTGAACTGCTGACCCCTACATTATCAGTGTAGTGCTCTAACCAAGCTGAGCTACAGGAC
>NZ_JBFUKX010000010.1:0-138760 GCF_056400605.1 Mucilaginibacter sp. P5_A4
AAACTAACATCCGGGATTTGCATATTCAATACTTAGCATGGCGTTTACCTATCAGCGGGGTACACGCGACACGCGTGCACCAGCGAAGGATTATTAAAAGTTATAAAAATGCAAATCCCGGATGAAAGTAACATCCAGGATTTGCATGTTCAATATCTGTATAGCGGGCCACAAGACCGGAGCCTGCGGCAGCGAGATCCTTCCGGTAGCTGCGGGGCTTTATCTAATCAACTTTGCGTAGCTTAATAGGAGTTCCTTCGGGCAGATTATAAACTTGATTTGCAATGTTAAAATTGTTTAGAAGATAATTTGGGTATGTGCTTTTAAATAAATTTTCAATTTCATATTCACCACCAACTACAAATGGAATCGTTGGGCACAGTCTCTCATTATAATTAAGGTCAGACCATTGCTGAATCCATCCCAATAAGATACTTTCACCCGTGTAATAGTCAAAATCACTTTTTAATCGTTCAGTCCAATCGTCAAAGGATTTTCCTATATACTCCTTTTCACCTGTTTCAATATTAAAAAAAACAATTCCCTTAGATGAAAACCCAAATTGATTTCCAAAGACATCTTGAGCAAAGAAAAATTCATCAACCAAAATGGTTCGATAAATAAGTTGGATTTGTTTATTTAAAGAGAAAATATCATTAAAGCTTTCTGCTGTACCTACTGAATATATTTGTAAAGAGCGATTAAAAAAGAATCCTCCGTTAGCTACATTTTTTATAAAAGTAATATATCCATCATCTTGAACAGTTTCGTTTAATCCTAATATATCATCCTCACTAGGTGTTGTAGTGAGAAATTCATTATCTATATTATCAGTTAGAAATGTATATTTATTCATTTTTAGTTTGAAGGAATTATTTTAACTCTTGTTCCATTTGGTAATTTTTTTAATTGATTTCCAATTGACGCGCCAGCTCCTCTGTTATCTGATGGAGGAATGTGCTTAACGCTTGATCCTCCATTCCCATTATCAATTACGGCTGGTGGAACTTCATCTCTGTCTTTGTTCTGTTGAGTTGGAGTATCTTTTAACTTTTGCTTTCTTCGATCTTTTGCACCTTGTCTATCAACTGTACCTTCATTATTAACGCCATTATTAATCGCATCTTCTAAATGCTGAGCTGATTCTGGATATTTCTTTTTGGACACTTTAATTTCAACTGGTGAACCTCTCGCTGCCGCAAGCGTCCCCGGCTTGTGGCCCGTTTGCTAAGTATACACCATGCAGCTTCGTATATTGGTACCTTATGGCTATATATTCATTGTTAAAAATTAAAATCCCGGATGAAAACTAACATCCGGGATTTGCATATTCAATACTTAGCATGGCGTTTACCTATCAGCGGGGTACACGCGACACGCGTGCACCAGCGAAGGATTTGCATATCCAATACTTAGCATGCGGACCACAGGCCAGGAGGAACCTTGCAATAACTAGAGCGGTTTTATTCCTCAGAATATGTATATTCTTCATTATTTAAGACCTCTTTTTCTACCTTTTTCTGCACTGTTTTTACGATCTCCTCTGAGACATTGTAATTCTTAAACAAGATTATTAAAGCATCAAATATACATTCTAAGTATTCACTCAAATAATTCGTTGCATCATTAATCCTTTTGTAAGGCAGCCATAGTCCATAGTTTATAAATTTATTCCTCTTATCATATTCGGGGCCCCTGACTTCCACTTCTGTGATTCCAGAATTTGTAGCTATCACTAACCCGATATAGATATTGGGGTCTTTATCTTCTAATCCAAATGGCTTCATGATATCATCTATAATACTCTGCCTAATAAATTTATGTACTTTATGAGAAATCTCAAATTCAATTCCGGGTTCGTTGAACCAACTACCTATTGTTAATATCATATTAATTAGTTGTTCCTGGGTGATTTTGGTTACCTGGAGGGTATTTACCTTTTTTATTTATATAAGTTTGGACATTCTGTGGGCCAAGCTCTGTTGTTAGCTTAGACTGTCACTCCCTACCTACAAACTCGCAAAAAAGGAGATAATCAAACTTTAAGCAAATGTGGGTCTTCCCAAACATCTTCGTAGCTAGGCGCAATTAAAAACCTCCAGCCCGGAGCCAATCCTAAATATTTCAAAACTACAGGGCACCATTCCTTAAGGTGTTCAACATGTAATGGAACAAAGAAATCCGGGTCTGTTGAAAATTCCTCACCGGCCCAAATATACCATCCTGTYGTATCGCCTTCYAAAGGATGCCTAAGCCCATTTATTGGCCAAATTCCTTTTTTTACATTTACGGAAATTCCTACTTTAAGAAATGAAGGGGATTCATAGAAAGGTGAGCCATACTGCTCACATACTATTTTTTGCTCTTTATTGTAATCCACGTTGTTTTTTTTGTGCTTTAGAATATTTGGCCATCTCTGCGCCTTGTTTAGCCGAGCATGTTGGACACTGTGAGTTTACCGATTTTACATCTCTCATCTTCTTTTTATCTATGGTTCCAGTTTCATAATATTCCTTTACAAGTTCCGTTTTATGATTTGCAATTCTTTTTCCTCCAGTTGCGCTACAAGTTACGCAGGGCTTATTCTGTACTGAGGCCCTTTGTTCAGCTGTTGTTGCGTTATTGGGTCTTTTGTATGGTTCAGTCACTTTGGCGACTTGTCCAACCTCTCCCGGCTTCCCTTCACCACCCTCAAAACTCAAATTCAATATTGCATTAGCAACATGGACACCTAACTCAACTTTATCTGAACCTGAAGAGTTGCCTGAACTCATATCGGCAATCTTGTCGTCAATATCATTCAGACCAACAGCATCCATAATTTGGAACGCGATACCCTTTACCGCGGCCATATTGGGATGAGTCATTTTGTAGCCGCTTGTTGGAGGTCGCAATATTCCTTTTTGAGCGGACTGACTATCATCGGGATCCTCGCCTGCAGGAAAGTTACCACAGCACGGCACTCGACCATCAGGATCAGTTAACTTTACCGGATTATCAAACACATAGCCATATGGCGAAGTACTTTCCTGCCCAGCCTCAACTAAAGGATCCACACTCGTCCACCTCCCCACCACCGGATCATAAAACCTTGCGCCATAATCATACAGCCCCGTCTCTTCCTGCAGCTCCTTATGATTATAAAGGTACAAGTTTTTAGGACTTGGTACGGCGTTTTGCAAACTTTGTATAGTATACCCAAAAGCATAGTACTCCGTATGCTGCAAGTTTAAGGGCGTACGCTGGGCTGGGTCGTTGGGGTCCCAGGTCAGGGTTAAACGGGTGTCGCCCAGGTGATCTTTTAGGTCGTATTCGTATTTATATAACGTTCCGTTTTTCCTTGCCCGGCCTTCCTCGGTCTGGATAAAGGTGATGGCGCTTGTTCCGTTGTCGTATTCTATGCCGTTAACGTACTCGGTGGTGATGCTATTGCCCGTGGCAATATCTACAGCGATCTTCCGTAGCTTCCTGCCCGAGGCATCATAAATATAGGCCAGGGACACACCCGCTTTGGTTACCGTTTGCGGCAGGTTCAGCAAGTTGTAGCTGATCCCGGTGATACCCTTGTTCAGGTCTTTCAACTGGTTGCCGTTGCCATCATAGGTATATTCATTGGCCACCTTTACCGCATCGACGAAACCCCAGGTGCCGGGATAGGCAGCCGCATCGTCTACCCGCGTTTGCCGGTGGCCACTGTAGGTATAGGTCAGCGTGTCTACCTGGGTACGGCCGCCCACATTATCATACCTGCCCAGGGCGGTGATATTGCCCATATTGTCATAGGTGGCATACTCGCTGTGCAGACCGTCTTTGGATGCTGCGCCTGTGGATGAAACGGCATCGTTAAGCCGGTTCAGCTTATCATAGCGGTAATCATAGGTGAGGCTGCTGTAGGTGGTTCCAGATACCGGCGCTGTTTTGGTAGTTACGGTGGCTATATTGCCGTTGTACTGAGCCCGTGAAGAAATGGTATTGTCATACTTCAGCTCCATGCCAAACTGGTCGTTGGTGCTGCTGCTGGTCAGCCCGCCGTCTGCCGCAAGCGTTGGGTTATTGATATTGGTGAGCCAGCCTCTCGGGTTGTAGCGGTAGTTCACGTTCTGCAAAAAACTTGCTCCGCTGTTGATGGAATGCAGCGCCTTTTTAAACAGCTGCCCGGTCTCGTTATAGAAGCCTTGAGCCACAATGATCTTGGCCTGCGCTGCATTGGCGCCGTCCTTTAGCTGGCTATAGCTTACGCGCTTGCGGCCCATGTGGTCATAGGTGTAGCTGTCGGTAGAAGTCAGGTAGAGCACTTTGTCCGTTTTGCCCGCATTGGCTGCATAATGCGTCCGTACAATCGAAGTGGGCTGTTTTGTGAAGTTGTATATCGTGACTATATCGTCATAATTCCACTGGCTCAGCAGGTTTGCCCCGCCCAGGTAGTGTTGGCTGAAGGTGCGGATCACTTCACCTTCTTTATCATAGTAGTTTACCGTCCACAGGTAGTCGCCCGCGGTGTTCAGAACCAGAATTTTGGTGGCGGTTAATAGCCCCGCGGTTTGCTGACTGTAGGCCGCATTGGTGTGCTGGTCATACTGGGTAGGCAATCCGGGAATGCTGGTGTACGCATCGTAATAATTAACGCTTAAAACAGTGGTAAGAGTTGCAGGCCAGGCATTGGCCGAATAGCCGGTACCGGTGGCTACGGGCGTTTCCCAGTAAGCGGTTACCGCGTTCGCAAGGACCTGCACGGCTGCCAGATTATTTACGCCCGCCGTACTGCCCGTGTGCTGGTACACCCCAGTGAGTGCAACCCTTCCCATGGCATCATACTTGGTGACGGTCCATTCCTGCGGGGCTTTCATTCGTTGTACAGAATCCTGGGTGGCAATCGCCTGGTCGAGGCTGTTATAGATAACAAATTCCCAGCCCTTGCTCGGCACCTTCTTCTGGCTAAGTCGATTACGCGCATCATAGCGGTACTGGTAGCACTTGAGATCGATGTTGGCCTGCGAGATGGCGGCATTGTTGTCCGGGCTTACTCCTGGAGGCAGAACAAAGGCCAGGTTGCCCAGGTCATCGTACACGTAATAGGTCGACATCATTTCGGCTACCGTGATTATCATCACCCCGACCGTTTGCTTGAGGTTGTAGGTGCGCTTGAGCACTACATGGCCCTCCTTGTCCTTGTATTCCTCGGTGGTGCCAAAACAGCCGTCGCCCGGTTTCCAGTTTTCATCCCTAATGATAGTGACAGACAACTGGTTTGAGGGATAGGTAGCCGTGTTGCCCGTCCGGAGCAGGGAGCGGCTGCCGTTGGCGTTGATCGGGGCGGTATACAGAGCAACTTTGCGGCTGCCGGCGTTGGTGGAAGTGATGTTGCTTGTGCTGAAGGCGGTCTGGTCATTGGTGGAAAACACGCTGCGCAGTGTGTTTTTGCTGCTATTGGCATCCGGCGTACCCAAATTCTGCCAGGACGCTCCCGGCGCTCCCTGCTCGATCACTCGGTTCAGGGGCGAAGCCTCGAAGCCGGTCTGAGCGAAGGGATAGGGCGTTTTCACCACACCGCTATTCTGCTGCCCTTCTGCTGCGCCTCCTGTTGGATTATAATAATATCTTACCCCTTTGCCGGTGGTCAACGCGTCGTCCCGGTAAGTGCCGTAACTGGTGTTCGTGGTACTATAGGGTAAATACTTTATGACTTCCCGTCCGTATGCATCGTAGGCAAATGGCTGAATAATGTCGTAGCCCGAGGGCGATGCTTTTTGCTGTACCGTTTGCAGGGGGCGTCCAAGGCCGTCCAAGTACTGGATGGTGGTCATTACGGAGTCTTTGTTTCCCGTTAGGGCGTCAAGTTTTGTATTAGTGGTTATGACCTTTCGGGGCGCTCTCGTGCGCACGTAGTTCTGCGTGGCTGTTTGGGCAAAGGCGCTCAGGGCAAACAGCCATGCGGCTATGGCCGGCAGCATCCTGGTATATATTTTAAGGGGAGGTTGTTTCATGGTTCAGATTAATTGCCGGTGGTAGGTATATAGTTGTACTGGTAGTCTTTCAGTATATTCCGGCTTTGATCAAGCACCTGCCTAAGCCGGCCTACATTATCATAAATGAAATAGCTGATCTGGTTTTTAATGTCGCACTTGCTGCTCATGCCGGCCAGGGCTACATAGGTATAGGTGCTCATCTGCGCGTTAACGGGATAAAGCCTTACCTCGTCAACCAAACCGCTGCCGCCGATGGTGACCGACGTAGTACCGGTTACCCGGTATTCGTGGTACAACCAACCGGATATGGTATTGCCCGTAGCTGTGTTGCTTACCGTGCCGCCGCTTACCGTAACGGCAGCACCAGATTTTGACCAGAACGAAACCACGTAGGTAACCCCGGTGTTTAACCCCGGTTTTAACAGCGTATTACTGCTGCTTACCGTATAGCATTTTACGCCCATCGGCGCGGTTGCATCTGTAGTAGCCGCCGTATTGCCGTAAACCCAGTTGCCATAGCCGCCGCTGCCATAGCTTTCAAAATTGGTGTAAGCGATGCTGCCCGCATCAGCATTAAGCACTTCGGCTATAGGATAGGTATTGTACCCGGTATTATTTGCTTCCAGGTAGCCCCATATATAGCTTTGCAATGGGCCTGCAACCTGTTTTTCCTGAATGATATTGCCAAATCCATCATAACTATCAAAAGACACCAGTGGCTGGTAATGGCTGTTTTTGCTGATATTATTACTGCCTGCAAAGCTGTTTACAAAACTATTGAGCGGCGAAATGCTCTGCACCTGATAGACGGAATCCCGCAGCGGTTGGGTAGGTTTATATGTAGTAAGCACAGCCTTAATAATGCGTGCATTGCTGCCGTTGGCATTTGATTTTTGGGTGATCTCCTCGATGGGATAACTATAAATGCCGGCCATTTGCAGATTTTTGATCCCTCTTAACGAGCCGGTCGGGCTCCCCGTAATGGTATAGTTGTTAGGGTACAAAACTGTTTGGGTTATTTTTTCATTTTTACTGTTTATTGTTTGTACCTGGTTAAGCTGGAAGCTTGCTGTATCATACTGGTAATTGTTTACCGTTGTGTCGCATTTCAGGGTATCCGCCGAGCCATAGTTTTTCACTGTCTCACCCGCCAGGTAGTAAAAATTAGTATAATCGGTATACGGCCGGGCTACCAGTGCACCATCAATAAGTTGGTTGGAGTAATAAGGAAAATCCGGTTCATAGGATGATGGTTTGGGATTAAAGGCTGTCTTGATCTCGTTGGTAAAAACCTGCGAGCTGATACCATATTGACAGGTTTTATCCTGTATTTTGATATAGCTGCTGTCGGGCGCTTGTTTATAGGTTACCTGCCGCAATAAAAGCCCCCGCTCCCAGTCATGGCTCATAGGCGGCGCTACAGGGAAATCGGATCCAAAATCCATATCCCCGTTTGTTTGCGAATTGGTATAATAATACTCGGTTTTACCACCGCTCCCGTTTACCCCGTTAAATTCAGTTACGTGCGAATAGCCCACAACCGAGCCCTGCGTGGTTGCTAAAGGATAATTGGATACCGATGTCCTTGTAAAAAAAGTATCGGAATAAATGCCTTCCTGGGCGTTTCCTCCATTTACCGCTAAGTTATATTCATAATCCGGTAAAAAATCGATATAACCGCTGGATACGTTTTGCATGGGCAACATATACTGGTAGGTTTTGAGGTTGACCGGGGCGGTACCTGTTCCCGTATAATCAGCAATTTGTTTAACCCTAATACCCCCGGCTATATAATTTTTATACAAAGCCGGGTTGTTGGTATGCCAGTTGATATCTATGATGTATTTTACCGTTCCTGTCGGGTAAGCATGGTGCTTCCCGTCGGTTAATATAAGCCTGTAATTACCAGGTGACAGGTAAACCGTGATATCGCCATTTCTCACAGGTACCCCACTGCCGGGTATTGTATTATTCTGCGAGTCCATAAGCAACAAATTGGCAGTTATATCATCCGTGTTGACATCCCCTGAGTATAAGCCCGATGCATAGATACCTACGGGTACCAGGTTGCCGCCGGGTGATACAACGGTGATAATATCCTCGGGGTTATCATTGATATTATCCCAGTTATAATAGCCGCCGTTGGGATCATTGGATTTAGCCAGCTCATTATGAACGACAGGGTAACTGGCGGACGTTCCGTTCAGGTCCCGGTTAATTTGGTGATTCGCTTCATAAGTAAAAATAGTATATCCACCTGTAGGGTAATTTATCCGGGTTAGCATCCCCTTTAACATAGCCTCCTCATTACTGCTCCTGTCGGCCCCGGGCAAAATTACCGGCGCAGCGGCGCCATATGGCGTCATCGTGGCTGCTGGTATCAGCAATCCCTGGCCGTTAAAAAAATTGGCGGTGTTGCCATTATAGTATCCCCACCAATCCTGCTGGTAAAATATAGTAGATGATGACAGGTCAATGTCGGCGTTATATTGAAAACTATACTTTTCCTTTGGTGAGCCACCCAGCGTACCCAGTTGTCCTACCAGTGAATCAAGCCTCAAACGGGTACCTGCTACATTTGTATGATATAAATTGTAGGTTTTGGAAAAGCCATCGCTGTTGATGGAAATGGCATCGATCATTTTGCTGTTAGGAATATCCAGACGGCCGGTAGCAGCGGCAATGCTTAATGATCCGTTTTCGAACGTAATACCACTTAGCTTTACGCCATACATACTGCTGCTTGGTGTACAAGTGGTAAAAGGCATGGAAATTATTGGAGCGTTATAGTTAGAAACGCTATATAACATATACATACTTTGGCTTGGGGCCTGCCTTATTAAATAATTTTCGGCTGCGTAGGTGAAATTTACCTGGTGGCCTGTTGGGTCGATGATCCTTTTGATGAACCAGGAGGTAGCGTAATATTTTTTGTTGGATGTTGGGTTACAGGAATTGCCCGAATAGGTTTTTTCCACCGCCTCGTTGCCATCGCCGTCTGAGCCGAAAATGTATTTTATACCATCGGGCGTTACCGCTGTAAACGACCGGATATAGGGCCCGTTGGAATCAATGGTAAAAGTGAACTTTATTTTTTGCTGCGGTATCACCGTAACGTTGCCATAGGTGTCCATCACAAACCTACCCGAGTAACCTCCAAAATTGAAGTTATACATGTCCGCTTCCCCATCCATGCTGCCATCGGCTATCCTGTTCAGGTAGGTATTTAATTTAGCATCCGAAGTGTTGTTGGACAGGTTTGCCATAATATAAGTGATGGAATGAGCGGGATCTAAAAAACCCAGCGACTCCTCGTCGGCCAGCCCCCTGACGGTGCGGGTGATCACGCCGGCTGCGTTCAGGCTCCAGCCCAAACCTGCCGACGATGCAGATTCCTCCACCTTATTCCCCCCAGCATGGTAGCTTAAAGATATAGGCAGGCTGATTCCCCCGGATTTTATCGTATATAATGGAATGGAAACATTAGGCACCCCGGTATAAGGGCTTACCGGAATGCTCCCGTATTTGCCCAGTGCAGCCGCATCAGGAGAGGCCGGAATGGCCTTGGTGAGCGCTATACTTTCAGGTGGAAGAGATGATGATGTTTTCTGGGCATAAACCTGGCTTACGATAAGAAAAAAAAACAGCGTAAAAATTTTTTTCATAATTCTTGATCTTGAATGTGCTAAAGAGAATTTATTGGAGTAGTATGGCAGATTAATTGCCCCCGCGGCTGAGCGTGCAATGCACCATAGCCCCGTTTAAACTAATGTCCATGCCAATGGAATCGGGATAAACAATCCCGCTGTGCGGGATATCCACCCCATTCACAGTCACCTTAAAATGCAGCCCGGCGGTGTCCAGTTTCCCTTCTTCAATAGGGAACTCTCCCAGCGTGCTTTTGGCTATACCGGTAACGGAATCGCCAAGTAGGACAAAATTATAGGTCAATGGATAGGCCGTGTTGTCGGCAGTTAATAGGTTGCCGGTCCATTTGCCCGAAAGGTCGGGGAGAGCGGCGGAAAGTAAGGCTGTAAGGCAGGAAATGGATACAGCAGTGATAAATATTATTCGTTTCATAAATTGCGATAAGGTTATATTTAAGCACCGACAAAATACAATTTTAATAATACTTATGAAAAAATATTTTAATATTCATTAATTAATTTTAATTTTTAATAATAATATATTAATATAAATCGATAATTAATTCAGTTATGCTATTAATTAATTTTTAAGAGTTTAAAAGTAATAATTAAAATCACCCTATCCCCCCTTACCTGTCGACAACTCCAGGTAGATCTGCATGGTGAGTTTCTTTTCATTTTCGGCGCCCGAGCCTGGGGTTATCAGTTTAAAATCAACAGAGCGGACGATCCCTATTTGGTCTAAAGAATGTAACTGATTTAAAAACTTATTCAAATCAAAAAAATCGCCCTCAAAGTTTAATTTTTGGATGATAAACTTATCGGTATGGTAAAAAGCATCCTGGGTGGGTACTTCTATCAGTTTAACGTTTTGCTTTTCGGCTACAAGTGTTATGGTGCTTATAATATTGCTGCGTAGTAAGCTGGTATCGGCTTTATAAAGATTAAGGATGTTATTCAGGTTTGTGCTTTTTCGCTCCAGGTACCCGGGCTGGTAATCAAGGTTATTGGCTTTCGCAGCCTGCCCGGTTAATTGTGTGTGCAATAGCCAGGCTTCAACCGTTTTCCTGAACGAAAGCTGGTAGCTGATCATTAAAAACAGCACAATACCGGCTATCAATATATAATTCTTTTTTATCGGCAGGTTTTTAAGCATATCAATAATCTACTATAATGTTAAATTTCCCGGTACTCAACTCATTATTATAGTTATAGTTTTCTAACTGAACATTTTTAACCCATTTTTTTGTTTTTATCCGGGCTATCCATTCATTTACCTCAATTATTCGCGCCGAGCTTCCAGCCATCCTGATCCTGTGATCTATAAACTTTAATTCCTGACGGTTGCGGTTGCCCAGGTCGTCTACCGGGTTAATGGCTATCTCCTTCATAGTGATCTCGCCGGGAAGCAAGGCCGCAAGTTGGTCTACCAGCGTGGCCTTGTTAATACCGCCATCCCATCCCAAATCATTAAGCAATGTTTCCTTTTCCTTAATTTTATCTGTTAAAGCCTGCATATCGCTGCTGCTGTTCGCCGAAAGACTTACCTTTTCATTAAGCTGTATGTTTTCGGAATTTAGCCAGGAAAAAACTACAAAGTTAACGAGTAATAGAACAAAGAAAACACCAAGCACCAGGGCACCCTTTACTTTGAACTTTTTGGTATCGATTGTTTGCTGAAACCGCGCCTCCAGCGCCTCCACATTTGCCCTGATCAGCTCGAGTTTGGCAGCCAAAACCAATTGAAAAGCAGTGGCGTAAGGCAGTACCAGTTTTTGATCGATAACTTCCGAATCAAGCTTTAAGGTAAACGGAGCGGTGAATGACGGATCGAGGGATAAACCTGTCCAGTTCATGGCTTCATCGCGACTAATCTTATTGCCGTTAAATACCACCTCGTTTTCATAAATATTGAGCTGATTTAAAATATACGCTACAGGGAAAGGCCCAAGGCTTAGCATTAGTACTGTAAACCCCTGATGCTGCAATATATTGATCCAATGATCTGCAACTGTTCGCCTGATCATTGCCACAAACACCTGGTCGCCGGAAATAAACTGCTGCAGGTAAAAATCATTGCTATTCAAATCTGGCAAGATCCTGGAGATATCGTGCTGGTTATCTTCAGGTATCGCGGTAAGCTGTTTAAATAGGATTCCCTTCCCCGATAAATTTAACGCGAGTGGAATTTTGATATCAAGGTGCCGTGGAAGCACATCTATAGCATCCAGCTCAACCTTTTTTTCGATGGTGAGCTGCTTATGATCTGTAATCACCTGGCAACAGCTAATCTCACAGGAACCGTCCTTCTGGATATTTACTGCGACGCCGGCCGCCTGACTGATGCTATAATATTGCGCTAACAGATCCATTTGCTTACCGTATAATAGTGGACTTGATAAACAACACAGTAACCACTTTGGAGTTGGTTTTGGAGCGGCTGCTGAAGATCCATTTTAAAATAGGTATTCTTGACAGCAAGGGGATCCCCGAACCGCTGTCGTCGCTTTCTGTCCGCTCCAGGCCGCCTAATACTATTGTATCCTCGTTATGCACCCGCAAACTGGTCTCAAATTTACTGATCGCCTGTGGCGGAGGTGAACCATCAGTTGGGATGGATGTAAAATCGGATATATTTACCCTGATTCCCAAGGTAACCTGGTCATCACCGGAGACCACAGGTTTGATGGCGATTGACAGATCGGCATTAACCTCCTGGTAAACATTGGTAAATATGGATTGTGCGCTTTGAATAGAGGGGATCACGTTTTGCGTGGTATTTTTATAATAGCGCTTGCTACCAATACTTAATGTGGCCGAATGACCGTTCAGCGCGGTTAGTTTTGGAACGGAGCGTACATCTATATTGTTATTGGCTTCCAAAGCCTGTAACCTGACATAAAAATTGGGTACCACATGACCGAGGTTGAGCGAGGTCATTTTACCTACACTATTCAGGAAATCGTTCACTCCCCGGGCGCCAAAGGTATAATCCAGGCCGGGCAATACCGTTCCTCCTGTTTTTACGCTATCGGAAACTCCGGCGGAGATCCCTGTAGAAACAGTCCTGCTTTTGTGCACATCTATCATAGTCACCTCTATCATTACTACAGGTACCAATACATCCAGTTGTTTGATAAATCCTTCCACTTCATCAATTTGCGCACCTGAACCCGAAAGCAACAGGGTATTTTGCTCACGAAACTCTTTGATCTCGATACCTCTTTTCCAGTCGCTGGGGATCATGGTTAAAATGGTATCAATGGCACGGTTTTGCAGGTGAATTGCTCTAAAAGTACGTAAGCCTTCCAATTTACGATCACCTATAACATAGATGCCGTTATCGGCATGAAAGGTATACTCGGTACTTTTAAATAACAGGCTTAAAAGAGCATCATAGCTCACATCATTTACGTGAAGTGTGATGGTGCCTTTAATATCCGAATAAATAGAATAATTTTTACCCGTTTCCTGCGATGCCTGTTTAACCAGGTCAATGATGGGCGAATTGACCGCATCTGCAGAGATCAGTTTCTGCCCGTTAACTACCCTGACAAATAAACCGGTAGCCGCACCAGTTCCCTGCTGACCGGCATTGCGAAACGTTTTGCGTACCGCAGTATTTTTATCCCCATTTACATATACTTCCTCATTTTCATCCAAAGGTTGAAAAAGGTAAAAGTCGTCAGCAGTGTGCACCATTTTTATCTCGTTGGCGTAAGCAAGTTTACCCAGGGCGGCGTCAAACGGAGCGTCCGCAATGTAAGCGGTAACCATTTTGTTTTGCAATGAACCTGGTACTACAATGTTTTTACCCGATACCTGGGTTATTTTCCTGGCTACTGCCGGCAGACTATCATTAGCTAATGACAACGACAGCGTGTTATTAGCTGCATTATACTTCACCCCTATCTCCTTGGGAGGAGGCTTTAAAAACTGGTTGGGGTCTTTATATGGTGTAATATTTATAATGGACCCAATCACGGTAATATCCAGGTTGTACTTTTGGGCCAGCAGCACCAATATATTGGAGGCTGTAACGCCCGTAAAAGTATCCGAGATACTAAAATTCATACCAGGGTCCGAGCTGATGCTCAGGTTATTTGACCGGGCTATGGCGTTAAGGTATTCGTGTATGGGAACGCCGGTAACCAGCAGCTGAACTTTTTGATTAAGGCCCGGAACATTGCCGGCCAGGTCATCCAGTCGTTGTTTGATGATCGCTATCCTATCCTGCTGTTGGGCATATAGTTTTAATGATCCGGTTAAAATAAAAAAGCAACAAAGCAGACATGTAAATTTTTTCACCATGCAGTAAATCAATAGTTAAATAAAAGGGGATATATCTCATCAATGGAAGTTAATCCATCGCTAAACAGGCTAAAGGCGTTCTCTGCCAGGGTACGGATACCTCTTTCTTCTAAAAGGCCCTGAACATTCATGTTACCGTTTTTTATTTCCCTTGCCAGGTCAAGGTCTACCGGAATAACTTCATAAACCGCTTTTCTGCCCTTATAGCCGGTATAGTAACACTTTTCGCAGCCCTTGGGGGTATAGTGCAGGAGCACCTCATGATAAGGCTTAAACTGGCGGGGATACAGGGAAGCATCAAAATCCTTCCGGAGTTTGCAATGCGGACATAATAAACGGATGAGGCGCTGTGCAACAGTTGTGTTTAAGGTATTGGCCACCATGTAGGATGGAATCCCCATGTCAATAAGCCTGGAAACGGTTCCCCAGGCAGAATTGGTATGTATGGTTGATAATACCAGGTGACCGGTAAGCGCCGCCCTGATGGCCATATTGGCTGTTTCGGTATCACGGATCTCTCCTACCATGATCACATCCGGATCCTGCCGCAGAAATGTGCGTAATGCCGCGGCAAAAGTGAGCCCAATAGATTCTTTTAGCTGCACCTGGTTAACCCCCTCCAATGTATATTCAACAGGATCCTCAATTGTAAGGATGTTACGGGTTTCCTTATTCAGCAGCTTCAGGGTGGCGTAAAGGGTTGTGGTTTTACCGGAGCCCGTGGGCCCGCTGATTAGCAGGATACCGTTAGGCCTTTTTGCTCCCTGCAGGTAATTATCCAGGTCGAAAGGAGAAAATCCCAGGCTGTTCAGATCTATATCCGTAGCATCATTATTTAATAACCTCAACACAACCTTTTCGCCATACAGAGTGGGCAAAACAGAGGCCCGGATATCAAACTGGTGCCCCTGGTGACTAAAATTGATCCTGCCATCCTGCGGGAGCCGTTTTTCGGCTATATCCAGGTTGCCCATGATCTTTACCTTATTAATGAGCGCGGGGTAGTCATCCTCCTTCAGCAGGTAGCGTTCCACCATATTCCCATCTATACGGATCCTGACGCGGCACTTGTTTTCATATCGCTCAATATGAATATCACTGCTTTTCAGGTTCTTGGCCTCCCCAATCAGGTTCATCAGGAAATTATCCTCATCGTGATGTACGCTCACCTGGGCAGATCCCTTTATCGTGTTGTCCTTTATATAATACTTGGATAGTAACCGGGAAATATCGGCAGCAGCAATGGGCTCAAGCGAAATAGCGATACCCAGTAATACTTCCAGTTCGGCGGCAAGAGCGTCTGTATCTACATCATCATCACAGTATAACCAAACATGACCATGTGCACTGCCTTTTGGAAGCACACGATAATGCCAGGCCATATCCTTGGTGAGGATATGAATATGTTCGGTTAATAAAACAATCTGTAGGTCTGTGTTCATGGTATTAGGTAACGAAGCAGCCAGTAATCATCGGTAATATTTATATGAAAATACCACCAGTCGCCTGCTAAAAATACAATAAATAATAAGGATTGAAACCCGGCAAGCGGAATATATTTATTTTTATTTTTTGTTACAGATTGCCATAATATCCACATTAATAAAACAACAGGCATACTCGCGATATAAAAAAATATATAGTTAAGTACCGACAGGTAAACAGCAATAACAAGTTGGAACAAAACATCTCCCCACCCTATCAAACCATCGGTTATATTGATAAACCTACCCTTTTTAAAATAAAAATAAAGCGTTAAAACAGCCAGCACCAATACAAGAAAACATATATTATTTACAGTCTGCTGAAACACAATGGCAAAATTATGATGTTCGGGTACGTGTAGATACAATAACCCTATAGCCAACAAAGGAAATGCTATCCAATGTACCGCCCTGCACAATATATCCTGAATTAAAATGAAGGATAAAAGCAGCAAAAGAAAAATCTGTATAGTCAGCAGCACCTTAATCCGGGGTAACTTCTTTTAAGATCTTGTCCTGGTTCATTTCCCATACGTTAAAGGTACCGTTCTGGTTAAAATCAACTACAGCGGTAGCCCTGGCAGTAAAACCCGAATTGGAGGCACTGGAAATTTCTATCCGGTAATTAGCCCGGGCGTCTTTACCTTCGGTGGTTAGTTTCTCCTGGATAAAGCCCAGTTCGTTCAGGTCGTTGGTATATTTGGAGTGTTCGTAAAAATAGGTCTTTTCCAGCATCTGCACATGCTCAAGCTGTAGTTTGGCCTCGGTGGTCTTGGCCCTTGTAATTACAGGGAGCAGGTTTGGTAAAACCAGCAACACCAGGATACCGATGATGATGAGCACCACAAGAACCTCCATTAATGAAAAAGCCTGTAATGACCATTTAGGTTTTGGTTTAAGATACTTTTTTAGAAAAAACATGTATTGAAATATGTAATGGCTTAGGATCAAATCTACTATTATAATTTTGAGCCTAAGTTAATAAAATCTTCTTATTTACTAATTTATTGTTTTTAAGAAAACAATAAATTGGACGGTTATTAGCAATACGACAGAAATCATATATAAACATTTTGCTTTTTACTGGAATGTAACACTGGAAGAACTAATAAATGATACCGAAACCATAATGTTGTAACCTCGAATAATTATGCCTGTAGATTTTATATATAAAAGCCCTCAGAAACTAATCTAAGGGCTTTTTCGTGAAGCCGGAGTCAACACGAACGTGGCACAAACGGCTGTTTTTCAATGTCATTATCATGGTTTATCTGCCCGGATCACCAGGCGTTCACCAAATAGGCACTAACTGAGCCATATATTATGCTACTTAGTGTCCATAGCCATTTCTCCCGGAAAGTATCTCATCATTTAAAACGAAGAGACGCCAGCATTTCGCCTTTAGGGAGTTCCCGTGCAGTATAATGAAGGCTGAGCTCATGATTAACATTGTTCTTTTCCAACTGCAGCAGATCTTTTACCGATATTACCATATTTAAATCCGAACCGGTGGCATTGGCAAATTCAAATTTCTTCAATATATTCCCTTTCTCATCTTTGATGGCTATGCTCCTGTTGGTACCGGCCCCCTTTATAGTGCAATGTTTGTAAGTGATGCGTAGTTGGTCATTGTCGTTTGCCTTATCCAGTTGC
The DNA here is from genome assembly GCF_056400605.1 of Mucilaginibacter sp. P5_A4. NCBI lineage: Bacteria > Pseudomonadati > Bacteroidota > Sphingobacteriia > Sphingobacteriales > Sphingobacteriaceae > Mucilaginibacter > Mucilaginibacter sp. P5_A4. The sequence goes on from NZ_JBFUKX010000010.1 coordinate 17,062, forward strand.
AGCACTCTTAAGCTCAACGGCTGGTTCACCGCCTGTTTTAGGATGAGCTTGTTATTAAGATAGATCTCGTAACTGTCCAATCCGAACTTTGTTGTGAAACCAAATGCAGTGAAGCATAGTGTAATCAGCGTAAACATCTTAATAAACGCATGATTGAATGTTGTGTGTTGCATAATATAAATTTTAAATGAAATCCTTGATTATTTTCTGATAACAATATTAAGCAAACAGGAAATGAAGTAGAAAAATAGTAGACCAACAACCGGAATAGTAGACGTCAGGGTTTTATCATCATACTCCTCTACTTTTTGCGTAGTTTGTTGATGTGATTTTACTTGCTTTCCTTCAAAGTAAAACTTAAGGCAATTGAAAAAACTATGATATGTTTATAAATAAAAAGCTTATTTTCAACCAATGAGTAAATTAAATAAGGCATTCGAGCTTTTTGATGCTTATAATAAGCAAGATCCCCGTAGTTTTATATGGGAAGGTATAAGTGAACCACAGGAATATTTTTTTGCAGTTAAATTATATGAGTGGGTTTTAAAACTGGATCCCGCTGCTAATGAAGAACTATTATTAGCCTCCAGAAGTCAGCATATCGGGCGATGGGAAATCCCGCGTGAGGATTACCCGGACGGGCGCGATCCCTATCTTAAATGGCGTAAAAACCTTGCCCTGCACCATGCTGCTATTACCGGGCGTTTAATGAAAGAAGCCGGTTATGGCGATGAGGCAATAGATCGTGTTAAGCAAATCATCCTGAAACAACGAATAAAGGTTGACCCTGATGTTCAAACCATGGAGAATGCGCTTTGCCTGGTATTTCTGCAATTACAATATGAAGAATTTCGCAAAAAGTACGAGCATGAACCAGAGAAAATTATCAATATTCTTCGGAAATCATTATTGAAAATGGATGCGAACGGGCATCAGCTTGCACTGAAATTACCCTATTCGGCAAACGGACTTGACCTGATTAATAAAGCGTTAAGCAGTTTGTAGCTAACCACAGCCGAAATAAACCTGGCTGTTTCAAAATAAGTAATAAAAACGAAAGGCTGAATAACCATTTGCCAGGCAAATTAGATTATTCAGCCTTTTAAACTGATGCTGTGCAACCGCCTCCTTCGGGGCAGCTGCTTTTATTTAAACAGTCATAGTTTTATTGGGTAATGGTTACGGTGCCCATGTCTTTTACAGCGCCATTAGCAACTGTAATACCAGCCACTGTTTTGACCGCATAAGGACTTACCGGCACAAACTGTATATTATAAGTACCTGCAGCCAAGCCTGGGAAATAGAATTTGCCGGTCGCATCGCTCACAGTGCCCACAGTATCGGTGCCTGTAATGGCATACACTTTGGGAGAGGCTGCAGCGGGCGATACTATGCCGGTTAAAGCGCCGGATACGGCCTGTGGGATCGCTCTGATCACTGGTTTAAGCATATACTTACCGTTACCGGTAAGTACGATAGATCGGGCTACGTCGAAATCCAAAAGCATGGTATATGCTATACCCGCTGTTAAATTATCATGCACATTAAGTTTAACGCCGGATGTTTGACCGCTTGGCGTGGTCAAATCATAGGAGATACCGCCGATGATCACGCGATTGCCGGAATCATTAAGTACCAGCCGAATCTGCTGTATAGTGCCCGCAGGAATATCCTGATCAGCCAGTACGGTATCCTTGCCCAAACGGAATCGCAGAATATCGATCGGACCGCCATTCACATTTAATGTATGCTCGCCATTGTTGGTGATAACTACTACGCTTTTGATGTTCAGGATCACGGCATCAAAGGCGCCTGGGGCGTCAGTTAACTTCACCGTTATATGTGCGGTAGAACTGGAATTACTGTTTTTTTTACAGGCAAAAAATGAAAGGCTTAGGATTGCGGCAAATAAAAGTATTTTTTTCATCGTTGTATAATTTAGTTATAAGCTACAAGTCAAAACTTGTGCCCTAACGTTAAATGTATCGATAAACAGGCGTTTTGTATCGATGAATAGGGATTTTGCAGGCTACGATGAATTGAGTTGCTTCCACTTATCCTGAAATTAGGGCATTTCAAAAATATGATAAGTATTACACTGCATATCATAATCAGGAATAATGGTAAGTATATCAGGAGTCTGTATAAGCACAGCCAAATATTTTCACACGAACTTTGCACTACCAAATTAAAACCGGATGAAACTTGGAAAATTATTATTGGTGAGTCTGATATTGCTTATAGCGGAGGCAAATCTTCGCGCTCAGGCGGTTGACACCACCCAAAAGAAAGCAAAAAAATACCAGGCCAAAGCGCCGGAAACCCAGCCTTTTGGTTTAGCAGCCTTTAAGCGGTCAACCGGGACAACCGTTCGCTGGCTGGGCATGGCCGGATTCATGGTTAACAGCCGTGGCACCATCTTCATGATCGATCCGCTGTTGGAAGGCTATGATATGCCGCTGCTGATGAAGTTCCCCGTCCTGCCGAAAGACGTACCGCATGTGGATGTCATTATGGCAACTCATAGCGACAACGATCATTACAGCGTGGAGACCTTTCGCGATCTCAAAGCTGTAACTACTGCATACCATTCCACGGTATATGTCGATTCTCTTATGAAAAACGACGGGTTGGTTTCCAGTGGGCATCGTATTGGTGAAACTTTTAAGTTCGGGGTTGTAAGCGTAAAACTTACACCCGCTGACCATGCATGGCAGAACGCCTATCCGGGTACCAGCAAGCGGCATTTTGAACCGGAAGATGCCTGTGGTTTTTACTTCTATACTCCTGATGGTACGATCTGGGCACCGGGCGATTCGCGCCTTATGCCGGCACAATTGCACCTGCCTGCACCCGATTTGATCCTGCTGGATTACTCCGAGGACAGCGACTGGCATTTTGGGCTCGAAGGCTCAACAAAATTATTGAATGCTTATCCTCATGCCCAAGTGATCCTGGGACACTGGGGCTTTGTTGACGCACCTGATTTCAAACCTTTTAACGGCGATCCGGCAAGACTGGCGAAATTGGTTGTTAACCCCGGACGCATCCAGGTACTTGCACCCGGGCAGCCTTTCATACTGAGGTCTGCCAGAAAATAGTGAAAAACAATAACTTAAAAGAACAAGTTAAAAATGAAGAGCGTAAAACCCTGGCTATTATTCTGACCGTGGTTACAGCGGTCGGTAATGCTTCTTCCTCGCTAAGCCTAATGTTAAATTAACAAACGCTGATTAACCATGAATCAAGCAATCACCCGCATATTTTTAATACTTCTGATAACAATTACAAGTCTTACTATGAATGCACAGCAAAGTCACGAGTTAAATCCAAACGAAAAACATATTGTATTGATTGCTGCCTTTACCACAACGGGTAACCTGCCGCAATTGAAAAATGCCCTGAATGCAGGTCTTGATGCCGGATTGACTATCAACCAGATCAGGGAAGAACTGGTGCAGTTGTATGCCTACTGCGGTTTTCCTCGTAGCCTCAACGGTATCACCACTTTTATGTCGGTACTGGAGGAACGGAACTCAAAGGGTATACAGGATGCCGAAGGACAGGCCCCAACCACTGTAACAGGCAATAATGAAAGCAAATACGAGACGGGAAGGAAAACGCTGGAAACTTTAACGGGTAAGGCGCAGAACGGCCCGCTCACCGGTGCTAATGCTTTTGCGCCAGGCATTGATGCTTTTTTGAAAGAGCACTTGTTTGCCGACATCTTCGGGCGTGGCGTACTGACTTATCAGGAGCGTGAACTGGCAACGATCACCGTACTGGCGAGCCTGCCCGGACTGGAAGCACAGTTACAAGCCCACCTTGGCATGGGGATAAATGTCGGGCTTACGGAAGGACAACTGGAACAAGCTTTTGCCTTACTGGAAAGTAGCATCGGGAAACAGCAGGCAGATGCTGCACGTGCAGTACTGACTAAGCTCAAGGTCATTAAATAAAGATCTATGAAAATCAGCAATCATTTTTACAGAGCGACAGTGCGGGCATCATTGAGGATACTTGGCTGTTGCGGAATGTTATTCGTTTCTATTTTACATGCCAAAGCACAAACAGATATGCGCATGATCCGTATAGCCAAAATTGAAGTTGATTTGACACAACTCAAGGAATATAATGCAGCACTGAAAGAACAGATGCAAACCGCTGTCCGGCTGGAACCTGGCGTATTGACCTATTACGCGGTCGCCGATAAAAAAGACCCTTCGCGGATAACTATCCTGGAGATCTACGCCGACAGCGCCGCCTATCTAAAACATATTGCAACGCCTCATTTTAAAAAGTACAAGACTACCGTAGCGCATATGGTAAAGAAACTGGAACTGGTAGACGTTAACCTCGTCGGGAGTGCGAAGCAGCCCGGGTTATAGAACGTAACAGGAATTTTAACTTGTATGCAGAGGGATTTCATCCGAAGGATGCAATTAAGGCAAAAATATTAACTATAGAAATTGAATATGACAAACGTATTAATACTTGGAGCCGGCGGACAAGTCGCCGGGCATGTGATCGACAGGTTATCACAAAACCACTCCATCCATCTTACTTTGTATCTGCGTAATGCCTCACACCTGCAACATTTGGAGGGCGAACACATTAAGCTGATTGAAGGCGATATACTGGACGCCGAAAAACTTAAAAATGCTATGCAGGGACAGGATCTGGTCTATGTTAATATAAACGGTCAAGAAGATGTGATCGCCGAACAGACGGTAAAAGCCATGCAGACCTCAGGTGTGAAGCGTATTGTGTTTATTGCAGCTATTGGCATTTACGATGAAGTTCCCGGTGCTTTTGGCCAGTGGAACAAGCAGATGATCGGGCCTATACTGGAACGCTATCAAAAAGCTGCAAGCCTTATTGAGGCATCTGGCCTGGTATATACGATTCTTCGTCCGACCTGGTATACGAACAAAGATGAAGTTGAGTATACAATCACTCAAAAAGGCCAACCGGTTACCGGAACCGAAATATCCCGAAAAAGTATTGCTGACCTGGTGGTAAAACTTATAGAAAATCCTAAGCTTCATGTTAATGAAAGTCTCGGTATCGAAAAAGCCGGAACCGACGCTGATAAGCCTGGTTTTATGAATTAAAGAAATAAATGCGACACAAACGACAGGTAACTTTAAGGTAATAGGTTAAAATCCAACTTAGCGCTGTCTGTTTGTAATCCTGAACAGAGACTGCGAAATAACTCGGAAAGTCCAGGGGCAACAAAAAAATTTAGAATTAACAGAGGCTGTATCAAAATAAATTGATCAGCCTCTGTTTTTATTCGGATACCTGTTTTTAAGTGTTTTAATTAGGGTCTTCTTATGGGTTCATCCTTTTAAACATGCCTTGTAGTTCAACAGGTGTTGCTTTCGATAGCATTTCGCTGTATCCAAAAGTCAATTGATCTTTGCCTTCTTCCAGTTGTTGAAACACTGCATTAATAAAATCACTTACAGAAGGGTGCTCGCTGTGCAGCCCTTTACCGCCCAGGTCAGTGTTGAGGGCGGGCGGGATCAATTCGATGACCTCTATATTTTTTGATTTTAGCAGGTGTCTTAGCGATAGGGTGAACGAGTGAAAAAAAGATTTTGTGGCACAATAAACGGGCACCTTCGTAAGCGGCGAAAATGCCAACGCAGAAGTTACATTAATGATGGTGTCCAGTGACTTGAGTCCGGTGAATAGTGATATCAAGTGTAATGGCGCTAAAACATTTGTTTCAATTTCATTTTTTGCTTTATCATAAAAGCGCTCATCAGAAATATCCATCCAGTTTTGAATGCCTGCATTGTTTACCAATACGTTCAAATCACTATGGTGTTCAGCGATCCATTGATAAAGCTCTGTACGTCCGGACTCCTCCGATAGGTCGCAAACCTTTGTTATTACTGGCGGAAATTTGTCAGACACTTCTTGCAGCGCTTCTTTCCTTCTCCCGCAAATAATAACCTGGTTATTTTCCTGAATAAATTTTTCAGCCAATCCCAAACCGATGCCAGTGGCTCCGCCAGTGATTAAAATTTTGTTGTTTGATAATTTCATTAGTTTTTCCGTTAGTATTCGATGTTTCTAAAAGGCTTTTATTTTACTTAAACCGGCCTTTTACGGTTACAGTAAATGATTACTCCTATTGAGGAACAAAGCTCTTAATACTTTCGCTCAAGACTGTTATACGGATTCCTGTTTTACATACCATTATTCCGATTGGTGTGAAAAGCGGCCGACATATTTCGCAAAGAGCCATCAAATCCGGTTAACACTGAACTCCCTAAGCATTGCCAATGGTTTCTTTTCGATTCGCGTACCATCGTTACTAATTAATCATTGAAAGTTAATATAGCCTTACCAATACCAGTGGGAGTATAAACCAGCGCATCGTCTATCTCATATAATTTAAATTTTTTGCCAACTTTCGTTTTGAAATGCGGCATGTCAATAATATCAGGGATCAGCTTTAAGGCCTGCGAGAGTTGCTTTGGATCTCTGACGGTCTGTGAGCGGTTAGTGCTAAATGACTTAATTGTTAATCCTCTAAAAAGTATTTGACGCATAAAAATATGAAGCGGCGTATCATCATCCAACAGACCATAAGAGTAGATCATGGAGTCATTGGGCACCAGGTCTATAATTTTATTGACCGCGGCTCCGCCTACGCCATCGTAAACCGCGGTAGCCTTTAGCTTTAAAGCTATTTCTTTAAGCTGATCGTTAAAGTCCGGTTCATCCTGAGCCAGTACATATGTCGCACCAAGGCCCTTTAGTAATCGTTTGCCTTCCTCATTTCTAACTATGGATATCAGCGAAAATTGCAAGGCAAGGGCAATTCCCAACATCATAATGCCTGTAGTGGATGTTCCTGCTGTACTGATAATCCCTGTATTGCCTTCAGCTAATGATTGCATACGAAAAGCATAAGCCGTGATAATATTGGACAACGAACCGGCAAATTCCTCAGATTTGGCATTATCCGGAATAATAACACAACATAAATGGTGCATATGTGTATAATCCGACCAGCTCCCAATCGTCACGTCGGTATTATGTAAAGAGCGAAAAATTGCTACATGTTTGCCCAAATATTCTTTAGGAACACCTTCACCAATCCCTATTACTTCACCTACACCTGAAGAACCGTATACATCATGTAGGCTGCTGGCAGATCCAGGCGGATGTGGCCGGTTAATAAAAGCTTTGTCACCATGGCTAATGGCAGCATACTCCATACGGATAAGCAGATGTTCGGGCAGGGCTTTTTCCGGGCGTGGAATTCTGGTTAGCTCCGCACCACCATTAGGTATTTTACAGATTCCATTCATTAATTCTGTCATTTTTGTTGTTTTTTTTGCAGAAGTAAAACCTACACTCTTTTGGTATGCGTCATACAAAGAGCAGACTATAAACCCAACAATTGTTCAGCATTCTTACAACCGATTTTTTCTTTGGCCTCTTGTGAAATAGGCGCCGTTTCAAGAAACTGTCTGGTGTTTTTATCGATTAAATAAGGGTAATCACCTGAATAAATAATTCTGTCTGCCCCCAACTCCTCAATCACATATTTAAGTTGAGTGTTAGAAAAAAGCCCGCTTGGTGTGATATAGATATTGCTTTTATAATAATCGGAGATTTTACGATCTAATTTCAAAGTCTTGCCTAATTGATCGTCTAAGCGATTCAGGAAAAAAGGAACCAGTTCGCCCCAATGTCCTGAAATCAGTTTTAGGTCGGGCAGTTTATTAAAAATACCAGACACAATTAACCGGACAATTGCGATTCCTGAATCTAAATGCCAGCCATATCCTGCCGATGCAAACATAGCCCCTGCAACGGCAGGCCAGTTATCACTCTGATAATAATGCGCTGCGATATTTTTTGAGATGAAACCAGGGTGCATATATACAGGTACGTTTAATTCCTGGGCTTTGGAAAAAAGGGATAAAAATTCAGGTTCATCAAAAAAGCGACCATTGAAAGTTCCTGAAAGCATTGCACCTTTAAAACCTAATTCTTTCACAGTCCGGTTCAACTCTTCTCCGGCCGCAGTTGGATCAGCAACGGGCAAAGTGGCAAAGCCGGCAAATCTTGTTGGGTGCAGTTTTATTAAGTTAGCTAATTCATTATTGGCTTCCTGGCAAAGTTCAATGGCTAAGGTTTTATCTGTTATATTTTGAGGGCTTCCGGCACCATATGAGAGCACTTGCATATCAATGCCGCTTTCATCCATAAATTTTAGCCGTCGTTCTCCAACATCTTCCATATCATCACTGGTTGGCCCAATTTTCATTAACTCCTTTTGCAATGCATCGTTGGCCGCTATCCCACCATTTTCTTTGATGTTGAATGCTACTACTTTTTGCGAGATGCTTTTCAAGGTAAAATGCTCCTCAATGGTAATGATTTTATTTAATGGCTTCATGTTTATTTTAGTGATGATTTAAACTAGACTCATCGTAATGGAATCCTGTTTTAAAATAAGGAGCCTGGGATTATAATCCCAAACTCCTTTTAAGGGAATTGGTACTAATGAAAGAAATTATTTACCTGCGCCGTCATATACCTCTTTTACAATTTCTGACGCAGAAATAAGTTTAGGCCAGCCTGCATAAAATGCCAGTTGAGTCAATGCTTCACCCATTTCCTGCCTGGTAATGCCGTGCTCAACAGCCCTGCCCATATACATTCCCAGAAATTGGATATCCCCGGCCGCGATCATCGCGCATACCGTTGCCAGGCTTCTGCTTCTTGATGTTAATCCGGCACGCAGCCAAACTTCACCATATAACAATTCATTAGTATATTTAGCAAAACCTTCGGCTATTGGGGCGATGTTTTGCTTAATAAAAGCTACCCTATTTTCATCTCCCGGTAAAGCCTCATTTTTATCAAGCGTCAGTGGGTCGATTGAAGGTAATTCTGCTTGTGATATTCCATAGTTTACAAATACATCTTTTGCAACAGCCACAGCCGACATGGCGTTAGGCACTCCTGAATAGAAAGCAAGGTGAGTAATAATCTCTGAAAGTTCGCCCGGTGTAATACCGTTATTCAGCGCTTTAATAAAATAATGGGGCATTGCATTGCTTTGGTTTCTTGCTATCAGGCTTGATAGAGTAACTATGCAACGGTCATGCTTTGACAAACCCGGACGCTCCCAAACTTGGCCGACTAATTTTTCAGCAATATACTTTCCTAATGCAGGAGAGACACTACTCACATCAGCACTTGAAAATGCAGGTTTTGGAGCGGTAGCGCCGGTACCGTTTATTTTAAACGCCTTTACAATGGCTTCACCTACACTGGCGGCAGATTGCGGATTTTGGCCGGTAATCAACCTGCCGTCAATAGCGATGTTATTGTTCCAGTTGGGAGCGTGCTTGTAAACAGCGCTGTGTTTAATTAAAGCATCCTGAAGCAGGAATGGAACTACGTTGGTTGACTGCACTTCTTCCTCTTCGCCATTAGTAAAGCCTGCCACATTTTTGCCTGAGATCAAGTATGAGCCATCACTTAGTTTTACATTTACCAAAGCCGCAGGGCCGTGGCAAACTGCCGAAACAATTTTCCCGGACTCATAAAATTCCGGTACTAACTTTAAGATTGCGGGGCTATCAGCAAAATCCCACATGGTTCCGTGACCGCCTGCAAAGAATATGGCGTCATAGTCTGAAGCTTTTGCATCATCTAATTTCATGGTATTGGCGATAGCTTTACGAAAATCAGCATCCTCCCAATATTTGGCATTAACCGGATCATTGAAATCCTCTAAGCCATCTAATGGGGCTTCGCCGCCTTTTATAGATGCAATATCAACAACAACACCGCTTGCTTCTAATTTTTCCAGCGGATGGGTAACTTCACTCAGGTTAAATCCTGTTGGAATACCTGTAGCTCCTTTTACATTACAGCTTGTTACTACGAACAAGACTTTTTTTGAACCGTTTTCTTTGTTCATTTTGTTTTTCTTATGGGGATTTATTTAGATAATTATTATAGTGCCTGAAAAAAATCAATCAGCTTTGGTACAATCTGATTTACATATTCAGGTATGTCGTAAAGGGCAATGTGAGTTGCACCTTCTACAATGAATAATTCTTTTTTGCCTTTTGCGAGGCTGTAGGCCTGTTCGCTGAACAACCTGGTATCGGCCTTACTTCCGGCAATTAAAAGAATGGGTTGCGTAAGCAACGTGCTGATTTGGTCAAAGGCCGAGAAGGCTATCATTCTGTCGGTACCGGTAAATAAATATTTATTCACGGAATTTGGATGTTGTCCCCTTGGCGTTTTATAATAGTCATGACCTTCTCTCCATAGATCTGGCGTATTTTCATTGATCTCTTCTTTTGTTTCAGGTACCCAGTGCACGTAAAGGAGTTCTCCGCCATTTGCCTCTACAGTGCGCTGTTGCCCTACTTTTTTTAGCATATCCAGCAAAACAGAAGCGGGTGTCTCGTTTCCAAGAAAGTTTCGGAAGCCTTCACCCATAGGTGCTGCACTAATCGTTGCTACTGCTTTAAAGCGATGTTCTGTTTGTGCCACGCTGATGGCATAACCGCCACCTGCACAAATCCCGAACACCCCCATGCGGTCGGTATCAATGTAAGGAAGCGTTGATAAATAATCGGCACCAGCACGGGCGTCTTCCACTCTGGCAGTCGGCTCTTCCAGGTATCGGGGCTCACCCTCGCTTGCTCCCTGGTACGAAGCATCAAACGTTAATACCACAAATCCATGTTCCGCCAGCCGTGAAGCATACATCCCGATGGTTTGTTCTTTTACGCCGCCGGCAGGGTGGATACATACAATAGCGGGATATTTTTTTGTTTCAATAAAACCCTCCGGCAGATGTATTTCGGCTGCCATCTTCAGGTCTTTGTTTTTAAAACTTGTTGCTTTTTTCATTCTGGTAAATTGAATGCTTCGTTTTTTAAGGATGTAAATGAACTGTGAATGATGCCATCGGTGGGGCAAATTTGGGGTGAGCCTGTGTATAGCGCCCAGTACAATTATATCATTGATTTTTCCCAGGCACCCTGGGTATCAACTCCCGCCTTTGCTGCCAATGACTCTATCTTTTCTATTTCCTGAATAGTTAAAATAATTTTAGTGGCATTTAAAGCGTCTGCAATTTGAGAAGTTTTAGTTATGCCGATAATGGGTAAAGTGTTTTTAGCAATGGCCCACGCAATGGCAACCTGGGCAACGGAAGCATTTTTGCCGATGCCGATTTCTTTCATTATATCGGTTAGTTCTTCTACTTGCGGAAGTACTTTATTGTAGGTATTTGCCCTGGCACTACCTTCGGGAAGCGGGTTCCGGGTGTTGTACTTGCCAGACAATGTACCTTGTTCCAGCACCATATAAGCAAAAAAAGTGATGTCATGTACTTTGCAATAGTCAATTATCCCGGCATCTTCGGATGAACGGTATAAAAGACTATAATGGTTTTGAACGGCGGAAATACTAAAGCCTGCTTTTGTGAGGATACTGTTTGCCAGTTTAATTTCTTCCAGGTTATGGTTAGATACCCCAACGCTTTTTACTTTTCCGCTTTTAAGCAGCGGAATCAGTTCAGGAGTCCATTTACTAACGTCGGTGGGGTTATGAATCCAGTAAATGTCTATATAGTCCGTTCCTAAACGCTCCAAACTGCTATTCAGCATTTCCTCAACAGGGTTGCTGAAAGAACCCGCCATTTGTGGAGTGAACTTGGTAGATAACAGGATTTCTTCGCGGGGATACTGTTTAACAAATTCGCCTAAGATAGATTCGGATGAGCCCATGCCATAGGCTGCAGCAGTATCCCAAAGGTTAAACCCTGCTTTCATTGCTGTATCAAACACCTGCTTTAAATCGCCGGCGCTGAGGCTGTTACCGAAAACCTGGTCGCCTCCCGCTAAGCCTGTTCCCCATGACCAGGTACCTAATGCTATTGATGGTAATTTTTTCATTTCTCTCTATTTTTACTGATTTTGCAGAACTATATCAAATGATTCAATAGATCATTGGACGGAGCGAAGTTCTTTATACTTTTGCATCAGATAGTTATACAGATTCCTGTTTCTCTTACCATTATTTCTGTTCAGGAGTATTTCTCTACGACTTTTTGCAATACGTTTGACCCAATAAAAAAGGCCTTATGACTTTGTTTCATAAGGCCTGTGCTTGTCAAAAAATAGTTGCTAATTTTCAACAAATAAACGGGCATTTTAAGATTGGATATTAAAAACGACTTTGCCTAAAGCCCCCTCTTTGATTATAGTTTTATAAGCTTCCTTATAATCTGACATGGGATAGGTCTTGCTAATATGGATATCAAAGCCTTTTAATGCATAATTTGCCAATCGATTTAAACTTTCCGTATCTGATTTCATTAAAAGAATTTCATATTTCTTTCCAGATACCATATTATTTGAAAAAGAGTGCACAAAATTCCATAGCGAAGGGGTTACGGTAAAATATGTTGATTCAGGTTTCATCAATTTTTTAGCCTGGCTGAAAGATAATTTTGCAGAGAGTTCAATGATAACATCAAACTTCTTCTTTAAATCTGTTACTTTTTCTTTGTTATAATCAATCGTATAATCACTACCCCATTTTTTTAACAAATGATGTCCTTTTGCGCTTGAAACAGCCGTTACAATCGCTCCATGGCTTTTAGCGATCTGAATAGCAAACATACCTACTCCGGCAGACGCACCATTTATCAAAATTTCCTTCCCTTTTATGTTATTAAGGTTTTTAGTGAGCATCTGTAAAGCTGACTGGCCGACCGTTGGTATTGCAGCAGCTTGCTCAAATGTCAGATCCGCAGGCTTCTTAGCAATTTCTTTTTCATTCACCAGGATGTATTCTCCAAGGACTCCCTCTTTAAAAGGATTTGTTACGCCAAACACGTCATCCCCGGCTTTAAATTTTTGGATACCCGTACCTGTGCTTTCTATTGTTCCGGAGAAGTCGCAGCCAACAGATTTTGGGAATTTCTTGCCTGACATCAGTTTGACCTCACCCATCAAAATCTTCCAGTCAATAGGATTAATAGAAACTGCCTTTACCTTAACCAAAATTTGTTGCGTATCGGGAATTGGCTTATTTACCTCCACGGAATGTAAAACATCGACACTGCCGTATTGGTCGTAGATTATTTTTTTCATTGATTTAATTCTTTCTTAAAAATTTGTTGTTCGAGAAAATAATCAGTCACTCAATGACTTACAAGGTCGCGCATATAAAGCGCGATATCGATAACATTGAGGTGATCGTTTTTCGCTGTAAAATTACCGGAACGGAAATTGAATGTCGTTGACTTGGATCAACAAATTATAGGTGGGCAACTCTTCTTCTAACCCTGCTTAGCGTTTCTTTCCGCATGCCAAGAAAGTTTGCAATATAGTGCTGTGGAACACGCAGAAATAAGGATGGTCTTTCCTTAAGGATTTCCAAATATAACTCTTCAGGTGATGCCGATTTAATTCGGTTTGAATTTTCCATTATGGAGGCATTATCAGAAAAACTCTTATGCATTGTAAAGTTCTGAATCCATGGTGTTTTTACAGCGTTACACATATCATCGCCTGTTATACACAATAACTCGCAATCCTCAAGTGCCTGCAGGTTCATGTCCGTGGGCTTTTGCGTTATCATACTTTGGATCTGACCAACCCATGCATTTTCTTCATAAAATTGAAAAATTTTCTCATCACCCTGGCTATCCACCGAATATTCACGCAAACAGCCTTTTAAAGTAAACGACCAATACTTAGGAACTTTACCAGCTACGTAATGGAACTCACCCTTTTTTAAATAAACCGGTTTAAACAGGTTAAAAAAGAGCTCAAACTCATCGCTGGATATTTGAACGAAAGAGCAGATATGAGTATAAAGTATATCAGTGTTCATTTTAATTAAGGTTTATAAAACCCTTGATGTATCAAATTTGAAATGGGAATATTAAATGAAAATTCGTTAATTAAAGCAATATGCTATATTATAGATTTTAAAATGGCAATACGAAAAACAAAATAATGGTTGAAAAATAGCTACGCATTAGAATAGAGCTGGCGCATCTCATTTTTACAGTAATTTAGTATTAAAAAATGATAATGAACTCAGATCTGACGAAGTTGTGTTTTGTATTGCCGTAATTAGACGTTTAACAACTTTTGACAAAAGAATAGCTTTTACTATATCAAATGATTCGATAGATCATTGGACGGGGCGAAGTTCTTTATACTTTTGCATCAGATAGTTATACAGATTCCTGTTTCTCTTACCATTATTTCTGTTCAGGAGTATTCTGTTAGTTTGTTTGCAATACTTAATCTATTTTCACTTCAAATAACCGAAGTCATGGGAAATCCTCTTAGAATTGAAAGCGTGGCTCAGATCAATAACGACCGGGGGCAGAAGACCCTGCATCCATTAGTTAGTGTTCTTGACCAGTCGCTGTCGAAGCCTGTAAAGGAAGCGCGTTATATTTCCGACGTTTACATGATCTTTTTAAAAGATGAGAAGTGCGGGGAGATGAAATATGGCCGCAATCACTACGACTACGAAGAGGGAACACTTCTTTTCATTGCGCCCGGGCAAGTATTTGGTTTTGACGAAAGCGAAAACATGATACAGCCAACAGGCTGGGGATTGTTCTTTCATCCCGATTTGATCCGTGGAACCCACCTTGGCAAATGCATTAACGAATACAGTTTTTTCTCTTACGATGTGAATGAAGCGCTTCACGTATCCGATGCAGAAAGAGAAATTGTGCTGGAATGTTTTAATAAGATCCTGTATGAATTAGCTCACCCTATTGATAAGCATAGCAGGACGTTGATCGTCAGTAACATCGAAATGTTTCTGAATTATTCCATTCGGTTTTATGACCGGCAGTTTCTCACAAGGGAACATATTCATAAGGATGTATTGACTGGATTTGAGGGATTACTGAACGAATACTTCCTGTCGGAAAAGCTGCAAAACCTGGGATTGCCTTCTGTTTCGTATTGTGCAGCGCAACTCAACCTGTCTCCAAAATATTTCGGAGACCTGGTAAAAAAAGAGACCGGAAAATCAGCACAGGAGTATATACAGCTAAAATTGATTGATGCCGCAAAAGAACAGATACTTGATATCAGCAAATCAGTAAGCGAGGTGGCTTATAAGCTTGGCTTCAAGTACCCCTCACATTTTACCCGTTTTTTTAAACAGCACGTTGGGCATTCACCTAATGAATACAGGAATTCATTGAATTGACAAGAGTCGGAAATTCTCATATTCCCTTACCAAAGAGCAACTTACAGCGATTCTGTTACATTAACTTTCTAAAACTTACTCACCGAATTACGCTCCTTTTTATTGCGAAATGGTGAATAATATAGTCATTTGACTAAAAAACAAAAGCCTACAATCATTTGATTTGCAGGCTTTTAGTCTGTTTTAACATTGAACTTAGTGGAGCCGGAGGGATTCGAACCCTCGTCCAAACATGGTATAAGGTAAGCTTTCTACATGCTTAGCTTCTGTTTAATTGTAGGGAAGTGGAAGGTCAGCCGCATACCTGTACCGTCTTCCTTAGGTGCTTTATCTCGCCTGCTATGCACACCTTAAGCAGGCCAGTTCCATTTTTCGATGCCCCGGTTGCCGATCCAATGAAACGCAGAACCGGCGGGACAAAAGCTATTTAATTCTAAATTAAGCAGCTAAGGCGTAGTTATTTTCGCCATTTGTAAGTTTGAGCGTTCTGATTTAAGCGCTAATTCACCCAACGCGCTGCATGCTTACCTACTTATCTCCATCCTGTCAATTCCGGTCGACCCCATTTTTTTGAGCTCGCAGTTGCCGGTGGGCAGTTTGCAGTTAAGGGTACAAATATAAGTAAAAAAGCCGGCAAGTTGATGATAAACCAAAAATATTGATGGGCGGCAAAACTCATTTTAATCCCGAAAAACGCACTGATTTATGTTCAAAAAAATGGTTAATTGTCTGAAAAAAATGATAGAATTATCCAGAAAAATCTATAAAAATCCACATTTTATCGGGATATTTTTTTGAACCAAATTATTATCGTTCCCTGCCCCTTTCGCACCACTCTCCTACCCTTTTCGTCCACTTTATATTTCCCTCCGGAACACCTTCCAGGTACCAAAGGAACTGAGAAATTTCTTTCCTCTTTTTCATCCTCCGTCCTCCCTCCGTCTTCACCCCAAGTTCCATCTCAAATCTAATTTTGCAAAAAGCAGGCACAAGTTTTTTTTGCATCTAATCTTTTTGGTTCATTGTCGACGGATCAGGATTGCTAACTTTCTAAATGTTTCAAATTTGCCTCAAGCGATTTTAGCTTTTTAAAGAATTTAACTTTGTAATACCAATGCCCACCTATGAGTGATATAGCAGTTGCAAGTGCGCAGGTTATAAAAATGGTTTGTGGGGATAGATGCCAATCGGTGATGAACAGTTTAATAACAGCATAATAGAATGCAGGATATAAAAACAGGTAAATAATGTTAAACATCAAATAAAATCTTTTGAAGGCTGTAATAGTTTGTTTAAGGGTTACCTTTACATTGTCGCTATTGTATATAGTAAATATCTGTTCCTGCCTTTTATAACCCCATACAGTAACCATACAATAAAGCACCATTATAACCAGGTATGCAACAGACGCCAGAACGCCGGCCAGCCCGTGCAGGTAAATACCTTTAATTAGTGTAATAAGGAAAAACGCCGCCAGTACACCAATAAAAATTTGGATAATAAGCTTGCTGGTTTTACTCCAATAAATACTTTTGGAGTGTAGTTGGCCTAATGTGTCTGTTGTGTTCATAATAATTTGTTCTAATTTTTCTGGTGAAATTTTCTGTTGTTGAAATTCCTTATCCTGGATAGTGTTCCAGTGCGCTTTAAATTCGTCCAGTTCCATATTATCCGTTGTTTACAATTATTCTCAGTTTGGTACGTATTTTATTTAGGTTGAACCCAATGTTCGATTCGGAAAGACCCATAACTTCGCCGATCTCCCTGTAGCTGTAATCGTCCATATACAACATGGTAATGGCCCGTTCCACCTCCGGTAGTTTTTTTATAGCTTTATACATTTGGAGTACCTGTTCATTTTCTTCTTTATTGTCTATAGCAGCTATCTCAAACGCATTATCGTCAAATGCGGCAAATTTTTCGCGTTTCGTTTCTTTTCTAAGCCGGGTTATAGCATTATTAAGCGCTATACGGTATATCCATGTTGAAACTTTTGAGTCACCGTTAAACGAACCATAGGCTCGCCAAAGCTGCAATACGATGTCTTGAAAAAGGTCCTCTTTATCTTCGCGACTATTGCAATACATATTGCAAACCTTTAAAATCAGGCCCTGGTTATTGGTTATTAATAAAACAAACTGCTCTTTCAATTAATGATATTTATACAATTAGTCGCATGGGGTTGCAAAACCTTAGCGAATGTTAAAATTAATTTTTTGTAAGAAGGTATTTAGCTTCTCTAAAGGACCACATATTTATTTACATTTTTAAGTCGTTCAGAAAACAGGTCTTCGCTGTGCGCTACTTTTGCAATACATACGGGTTTTGCAAACTACAGGCATAGTAGTTCGAAGTCGGAGACATTCGAACAGCGGAACACTTCGGAGAGCGGGAAAATCTTGACTATTTATAACTTAACTATTTATAATATATTAGCTGTTATGAACCTATGCACAATAAATATCAATACTTCTATATTAGAAACGACTTCCCATTAAGCGTAAGGCACATACGTGAGAACAAAGAAACCTTCGACATGGCCATGTATTGATGTTGCACTAAATAAAATCTATCATATGAATTCAAGACTGACAATAAAAAAGTTAAAATCAATCTTATATTTCTTTCCGCATCTCTTTTTGCTGATAAGTTGTAAACAACGGACTATAGTCAGGCATGACGGCGAAAAAGACCTGATTTCCTTTAAGTCAATATTGGGTATTAATTACACAGA
The DNA here is from genome assembly GCF_056400605.1 of Mucilaginibacter sp. P5_A4. Lineage (NCBI taxonomy): Bacteria > Pseudomonadati > Bacteroidota > Sphingobacteriia > Sphingobacteriales > Sphingobacteriaceae > Mucilaginibacter > Mucilaginibacter sp. P5_A4. Next base: position 35,054 of record NZ_JBFUKX010000010.1, read on the forward strand.
AGTGGCAAGGAGGTTAGGTAACGGTCTTTCATTTAACCAAGACGGTTATCAATTGGAACCCGATTGGCATATAAAATTGGTTTCAAACGACTCCGCATCGATATATAGCCCTACCAAAAAAAAATATATTAATTTCCCACTTACCAGGGGTTATGACTCTATATTTAATACTGCCAGAACTTGGTTTAAGGTAAAAAAAATGACACAAGATAGCCTGTTGTTACAACTTCTTGAAAGTCACGCAGATTCAATCGACACAAGAGGAACAAGGGTATTTATGACCTTCTATTCTGATAATTTTATAAAAAACGTCCTTCACAAGGACATTGCTGCTATAAAAGCACCGAGTAAACAGGATACGATGTTTGTAAAATCCCTTGTAGACTCTGCGGAAAAAGATTTTTATAAAGCTTTTTCCGCACGCCAACCTGCAATTGTCAAGAGTAAAAGTAGCCTTGTTAAAGTAAATTCCCGTCACGCTACAGGCGATATACTTAATAATTTTGATATATCCGATGATTACATGTATCCTACATACGACATCATTATTGATCGGGCATATACAAATTTTTATTATTCCTTTTCTATTATTGTTGATAGCCAGGGAGGTATTTATTATGAAAAACCCCTGGTGCCATTTTCTGGAAAAGGATATGAACTGGAGTACGTCGCTGGCTCAAAAGCCGTAATGCATAAATATTTTAAAAATTATTTTAAAATTTTGCCAGGATCTACCTTAGGGATGACACACCCGAGTAGTGTTAGTATCCATGTTGAAGGAAGAAAATAAGACTCGCTGATGTAATACATTGCTGACAGATATTCGAACAGCGGAACACTTCGGAGAGCGGGGCTTCACCCTCTTTGCGGCGTAAGCCGGAGAGAGGGTCGGCCATCCGTTAGCTAACGGAGTAGCCGGGGTGAGTTGTAGCCAGCGTTCAAAGCCAATGTTTGTATAAAACCGAACATGTCATGGGTAGTACGAAGCAATCTCCGGACTGTGCATGGTGGCTATGCATGGCGTATACTTAGCATGAGTACCACAAGGGTGGACCCTTGCAGTAACAGGCGAATTTTTAGTATCAGTAGGTGAAGAGATTTTCTTTCTCTATTTTAGGATCAACCCTTATGTGATGTATTTTATGGAGAAAATGAAAATTACTCTTTCTTATTACACAGAAATTAACGATTTCCTGGCCTCTATTCCATGGCCGGGACGAACAACTGATCCAGACTTTTACTGTTTGAGGTTAAAGCCACTCGATCAGGACCTGCAGATATACCGGCCACCTTTTAAACGTTCATTTTATTTTTTTGCCCTGCTATTCAATTCCGGTAAGATCGAAGTTACCTATGGCGATCAGACCATTCATGATCCTGATTCCTATCTCGTCTTTCATTCGCCCAATCTTGTGTATAGCTTTGCTCATAACAATGCACTGGAGGGTTATGTGATTTATTTTAAGCCGAAATGCTTCTCATTCTTCAAACCAGACTTTCACCAGCAATTTCCGCTATTTGATGTGTTACACACCAACCTGTTTAAGTTTGACCACGCCGCATTTAAACAGTTAGCACCACATTTTGAAGCTGTATTTGCTGCCTATGAAGGGTCGGCCAAAGCACAACATATTGAAGCAAGGTTAAAGTTGCTCGGTTTGCTCTACTACCTGGAAGACTTTGCGTTGGAAAAGAAAAAGGATATTCCAATGGCTACAGCGCAGCAAATCCTGTTGCGTAAATTTATTCAGTTAATTGATAACCATTATATCAATAAGCGCACCGTGCAGGAATACGCAGATCTGCTTTCGGTTACCGCTAATTATCTCTCCCAATCTGTCAAACATGTTTCGGGCAAAAATGCACTTACTTTTATTGCTGAACGCCTGGCCAGCGAAGCCAGGTCGCTTATTCAATACACCGATTTTGCGGTAGCCCAGATTGCCTACCAACTCAACTTTTCAGACCCCGCTAATTTTGGCAAATTCTTCAAAAAGCATGTAGGCTTGTCGCCTTCGGAGTTCCGGAAACAACGCAAGTAATTAAATTGACCTGTTTATCCAAGTTTTCGACCAAATCTTCTGCACCTGTTTAAGTTTTTTTGTTCCGATAATCGTAAACACTTAAAAAATTAAATGTTATGAACTACAATTCAGTTGTGGATGCTTACATGGTTAACTCGGAAGATTTTGCAAAACCGATTCTTGAGCACTGGCGCCTACTTATTCATGAAAATTGCCCGGATGCCGAAGAAACGATAAAATGGAGCCTGCCTCATTTTGATTATAACGGCGATAATATGTGCGTAATGGCATCCTATAAAAACCATTGCTCTTTCACGTTCCTGAAGGCCGAACTAATGACCGACCCGCGTTTGAAGGTAAACAAGGACTTGAAACCGATCCAAAGATTTTTAGGAAAGATCAGCAAAATAAGCGACCTCCCACCGGACGATGAATTTATAGTGATGCTTAAAGAAGCCATACAGTTAAACGAAAAAGGCATCAAGATAACAAGGAACAAGCCGGAATCTGATAAACCCAAGGTACTTGAAACGCCCGATTATCTGCTGGTCGCATTAGTATCTAACCCCAAAGCAAAAGAAGTTTTTGAAAGCAAATCCAACTCTTTCCGCAAGGAATATATTGTTTGGATTACCGACGCCAAAACCGACGATACACGACAAAAAAGAATAAAAGAAGCCTTAGAATGGATAGCCGAGGGAAAAGGCAGGTTTTGGAAACACCAAAAATAGACATCCTAAAATACCATACCACCTGGCCTCAAAACTATTGGGAATAAAAAACAAGAACCAGACTGATCATTTCCCTGTTTTTATTTCCTGTATTGTCTTTGATTATTGCGGGAATCCCACCTTAACGCAAGTCTTGTGTGCCGGAAATGCGGGCAAATGATTTGTAACAAAGCTTTTTCCATCGTAACATAACTCAAACTTATATCATTAAAGAACCTATTGATTTTAACAGAATAAATAGATTTGTAAATGTTCGCTATGTAGCCCCATTTAAATAGTTATGAAAAAAACTTCTATTATATTTATTCTATCAGCGATCATTTCTATGGGTTGTAGCAATTCGAGGACCATCGATAGGCATTTTATGCTATACAGTGATGATATTGACGATAATATAGACTTAGTGTATACCAATGACAATAGTGAAATGTTTACTGTTGTCGATAGAAAGATAATTGCTTTTAAGAAATGTAGTAATATTATTTTCATAACTCAACATCCTCTTAAAGCTGACAAAACAGTAGATGAGAAAATTATCAACTATTATATTGTTGATATGGATAGGGATTATTCTAATGAAAGTTTGAAACCATATTCAATAAGTAAATATAATTTTGATGATCAGTTTAAAAATTATTGCGGTAAAGGCGAACTTCAACGTCCGTGATTTTTTTGCCCGTTATCGTTAGCTTTTCTCCCTGTTCGGCAGGTGCAATTGCCATTTGCAGGATATAAAAATGTGTAGGATTTAACTTTGGAAGGTAAAATGCAAGGTTTATCCTGTCACAAGTTAGCCACCACACTGCCCAAATACACAAGCCTTGCGCAAAGGGGGTATTTCGCTTTTTTGCTTAGTTTAACAACATTCTTATATTTACTTATAACTAAGCATACCTTATCAGTCTTTACATATATTACAATGGAACGAAGAATAAACTGGTTACACATTACAGACCTTCATTATGGCCAAAGAGGTCAGAACATCTTATTACCTAAAATTAAAAAGGAACTTTTTAAAGATATCGAATACATAAAAGAACAAATAGGTAAGATTGATATAGTATTCTTTACCGGTGACCTAACCCAATCCGGCAAAAAGGAGGAATTTGACGAGCTGACGGTATTCTTAAATGAACTTTGGTCTCATTTTCATAAGCTTAACTCAAATCCATATTTGATTGCGATTCCTGGCAACCATGATGTCGAAAGACCGGATTTAAGCCGGGCAGCGGTAAAAGTATTACGCAACTATCACAATGACCCTGAGTTTCAAGATGATTTATGGAATGGTTTGGCAGAAAAAAGTGAGTATCATGAAGTTATAAGTAAATGTTTCGCAAACTTCACGAGTTGGTACAGGGAAATTAGCCTGCCAAAGCCTATTCTAAAAGAGGGTTTAATTCCTGGTGATATTTCAGCAAGAGTATTAATAAATAATATCACTTTGAATATAATTGGTCTTAATACGGCCTTTCTTGAGATTTCAAATGACGACTATTTGGGTAAACTCGCTATCCACCCCTCGCAATTTATCACGCTAGTCGGAAAAAATCCATTAGAATGGGTTGAAGAAGGAGATTTGTCTTTGCTTCTTACACATCATGATCCTAAATGGTATGATTCGCGGTCGGTGGAATATTATAATAATGATATAAATCCATCAGGCTCATTTTACAGTCACCTTTGTGGACACCTTCATGAAGCCAATACATTTGAGTATGGCCTAGTAGGGTCAGGTTTACGCAGAACTCAATTGGCACCTTCATTATTTGGCTTACAAAAAATAAACAATAACATAGACCGGATTCACGGATACTATGCCGGAAGCTATTTTATACAAGCAAATACCCTTATTGAGCAATTTTACCCAAGGAGGGCTAACAAGAGATATGATGGGAACTATGGAATAGATGCAGATACAGGATATCATCTTGGAAAATTGGGTTTTTTAGAATTCACCCATGCTACTGGCGAGAGTGACAATACAATCCACATAAATCCTGACACTATTACGGCAACAGATTTATCAGTTACAGAAGATGCAACAAAAACAACAACTCCATTTGTTGAGGAAAATATTTTAGATTTAAAAGGCGCGAAAGGAACACTAAAGGAACTTGAAAAAGTCCCCAAAATTAGCTACTCCCCACTCCCTCAACATTTGGGTATTAGGATAGTGGAACAAAGAAATTTTGCGGCACTAATGGAAAGGGAAAGGATTGTATGGTTGATTACCGATTGGGGACTTGATGAAACTGGTTTTATCGGCAGTGTTTCCGAAAATTTGCGACTAGAAAATTCCAGGAGCAGTTTTATTTTAAACTGCGAAGATATTGTCAATGATACAGAGTTAATCGCTGGCTTTAACGAACAATTTGGTATGACTTTACAGCGTTTTTGTAATCTGTCTGCTACCCTAAAAAACACACTTCTAGTACTCGATCACGTTAATATTAACTTGTATAATAAAGCAAATGCATACCATAGATTTTCAGAGATTTTAAAGTCAATTCTAGATTATTGCCCCAAAATGCATATCGTGGTATTAGCACGTCAAATACCAAACGTGTTATCTATCCAACATTATATAAGGCTTGCTCCACTTGATGCAGCCCAAATAAAATCCTACGTCGAACTTCACTCCGGCAACACACAGGAATTGGATGATCCGGATAATCTTCTAAAATTAATAGAAATTACAAGTGGACTTCCAAAGCATATTGATCGAGTAATAGAGACTCTGAAAATCACTACGTTTGAAGAGTTTGTAGAAGCTGAAAGGGAAACTCCTCCTGAGGAAATTTCGCCAGACGAAATACCAAAATCATTAAGGCAGGCAATAGGTATTTTATCGGATACTACAGATCGCTTTAAATTAAGAAGTTTTAAATTGCTTAAGATTCTTACAATATTGGCAAATGGGGAAACATTTAGCAATCTGAGTCGATTTGACGCTTCTCAGCCAATCTATCCGGACAATGCTAATGAATTGGAACAACTTTCATTATTGGAAGTCATTACAACTAGTAAGGTGTTGACCAAGGTCGCTGGCAACCCAACTCAACAAATAAAAATATTAAGAATACCAAGACAAATTCGGGATTATGTAAATACACTTATAACTGAAAATGAAAAGGACGACATAATAAGGTTTGCCTGTGATATGTACTTTGGAAGTAAGTGGCGTGAGGGCAATATTAAGGAAGCTTTCGGAACCTCTGTATTTGGTACAAATAAATTTTTCAACGTAGATAATTGTCACCTTATAATTAGTAGCTTGATGGCATCCGCTATAAAAAACAATAGCGAAATTGGCATTGACAGGGCGTCCTTAGTCGCTATCAATTTTTGCGATAATGTTTTCGACGTCGGGGATTATAAAAATACAATTCATACGGCAGAAGAAATTTATAACTGGTTAAAATCTACAGATCATAATCGTTCGAAGGCTCATATTGCGAAAATATTGGGAGAAGCATTAAGAATGCTCGGCAGCCATGACAAATCTAATTTAATGCTAAATGAGGCTTTGAATTTGGAAGGAGGACAATTGTCTAACCAACAGAAAAATAGAATTTACATAGACTTAGGATTTACTTATATTCAACAATCAAAGTTTGACAAGGCAATAGAATGTGCGAAAGCTATAGAAAAAACTGCGACTCCAAAACATGCACAGAGTATTCAGGCTAGGTATATTTTGGCACAAGCCACTTTAAAAGACTACGATCTCTTAAAAAAAATAAAGTCTTTGGAATCAGATGCAAAACGCGCTAATCTTACTACTCTGGTTAATACCTTGTCAATACACATCGCCGATTTAAGTGAGGATAGTGTAGAAAGCGAAAAACGCTATGATAAAATTTTAACTACAACTGGAGATGATTATAACAAGATAAGAGCAATCATCAGGAAATCTACAGAGACGTTGAAGTATAGCGAAACAACGTTGCCATTAAGTGATCTTCATTTATTGAACATGTCGTATTCTTATCTATACGCACAGCGCTTGGAAGTATTATTTACAAGTTGTCATAAGGCGCTATGGCTTTATTGCATAAAAGAGAACAGACAACAAGACCTACTAAATTTATTTAAACATAGTTCACTAGTTTGGCGTATTTCAGKAGAGAACGAATTAGAAAAATCGTACTTTGAGAAACTCGAAATTGCGGTCGGTGACTCCATTAACCAAATTGAAAGAGATGCTGTTAATAACGCTAATATAGATTATTATAACAGGAGGAAACTCGAATTTAATGACCAGAAATTGTTGATCTAAATATTATTCTAAGTCTGTGAGCCGCCTGCGAATAGAGCTAAATGTCCGTGAAAAGAGAGCCGAAATGCGACTTCACAGTATGGCTTCGCAAAGGCTTGGCGCTGCTCCGCTACCGCAAGCACTTCCCGCTGCCACAGGCCTCCGGGCCTGTGTGCCCGCATGCAAATCACGATGTTGTTGTAGAGCATTAAGCCTGTTTATTCCCCTGTGTTCGCGTTAGGGATTGAAATGGGTACCGTCCGTTGGCTAACGGAGTAATGCCTGCAGGCGTATGAATGTAAAGCCCGGCCCCGTTTCTATCAACGGGGAAACGCCCATTTGAAGTAGCAAGTAGTTAGTATCAAGTAGCAAGATAGATGGACAAAAGACAAAGGACTTTTGGACGAAGGATTAACATGGTTGAGGGCTAACGCCGTTTTTTTGGACGTTCGGACGTTCGGACTTTTGGATGCCCGGACTTTTGGATGTTCGGACTTTCGGATGTTCGGACTTTCGGCCAAAAGTCACTGTCTTGTCCAAAAGTTCTGCCCGAATTTCCGGCATACAGGGCGAAGAAGCATGGCGAATAATAGATGCTTCACTACGTTCAGCATGACAATTGGCTTTTTTGTAACAACGCCATTATAAGGCACCTCGCAAAAACGGCTGGATATATAAAACTATCTACCACTCCTCCCGCCACTCTTCCGTTACATCTCCATCATAAAATAGCCCTGCTGCTTCGGCTGCTTTTTGAATGTACTCGGTCAGGTCTTCGCGTTCCATGGTGTCAATAAAGTAGTCAAGATCTATATTTAGTTTGTCAAATGCTTTTACCACAGCTTCAATGGCTTTCCAAATGGCGTGTTCGTTTGTGGCTTTTTGTAACGCATCCAGGTAGTTATCTATCAGCTTATCGCTTTCAATAATAATCTCCTCGGTAAAAAACGCGCTGCCGTCATCCATTTGTTCTTTCCAGTTTATTGTGGGTCGTGGTATTTGTATCGGCTCCATAAGGCTTAAATTATATTTCTAATATACAGTGATTAGCAACACTTATGCAAAATAAAATAGGGGGCAGCAAATAAAGTGGGGAATTTTTTGCCGGGATAACACAAAGTGTAGCTGGGGGAGTTATTTTATCGGGCAAACGATTTATAAATGCCCCTATAAACAGCACATATTTTTAATTATCTTTACTTAAAATCCTTCTGCTGCCTAAATTAGGGTTACGTTTTAAATACATTTTAATAGCTATGAAAATCAAAAATAAACTGCTGTTTGGATTTGGCCTGTTATTCTTCGTAGTGCTTATTTTTGGCCTTGTTTCTATATATTACATCAAGGTGATATCAGAAACATCCAGTATTACTTTGAAGGATAACTATGCAACATTAAAATTCACCCGGCAAATGCGCGCCGTTTTAGATGAAAATGATTTGCCCCTACCCTTGCAGGCTGTTAAAACTTTTGATGAGACACTAAAAAAACAGGAAAACAACATCACCGAACCTGGTGAAAGCGCGGCAACAGGCAACCTGCGCAAGGCCTTCGGCTTACTTACCGACTCTTCGCTGGCTTTAAATCAAAAACAACAGGCCGAGCGGAATGCGCGCTTACAGCTGAAAAACATTGAAGGCTTAAACATGCATGCCATTGAGCTTAAAAATAATTATACCCATTCAACTGTAGATAAGTCGGCCTTTTTTCTTGGGAGCATGGTATTTATCACCTTTTTAATTCTTTTTATTTTAATTGTCAATTTTCCGGGCTTTATACTTAATCCGCTTCAGCAACTTGAAAACGGTCTGTTGCAGGTGAGTCAAAAAAGATATAATACCCGGCTATTTTTTAAAACAAGCGATGAGTTTACCAGTTTAGCCGAGGAATTTAATACCATGGTGACCAACCTTAGCGAACTGGAAAATGCAAACCTTTCGCAATTAATAGCGGCCGAATTGCGGATAAAATTACTGATAGAAGAAATGCCCGGGGCGGTAATAGGGCTTAATGAAAAACAGGAAATATTGTTTATTAACCAGGTGGCGAAAAATATATTAAACCTGGGCAACAAGTCGGTTACCGGCCAATCTGTGGCCGAGTTATCAAAAAGCAACAAATTGCTTAAATTGATACTGGAGAATAAGGATACCGAAAACCCTTTTAAAGCCAACCTGTTCGACAAAGCCTCGCATTTTCAACAAAAAACACTCGAAATTGTGGTACCCAATTTAAACCCCGACATGGATGGCCTGGCGATTGCGGGTTACTCTGCCGGCACTATCCTGGTTTTTAAAGAGGTAAAGGCTTAGTGTCGTGTTAACCGTTAGCCTTTAGTCGAAAGCCTTAAGTTCGAAGTCAAATTTGCGCAATCCAGTGATTATCAGTTCTGTGTCATTGCGAGTGGTAAAATCCGTGGACTCTGAAGGGGGAATGACGTTACTAAAAGGGCTGTCATGCTGAGTTGTAAAATTTCGCGAAATTCTGAAGGGGGAATGACGTTTTAAAAGGTTTGTCATCCTGAACGCAGTGAAGGATCTATTCGTAGACTGTACAGGGCGAAGAGGCATGGCGAATAATAGATGCTTCACTACGTTCAGCATGACAAAAGGCTTTTTTTTGCAAACATGTCATGGGTAGCCTGTCGAAGCATAGCGGGCAAAGGCCCCGCCGCACGAGTCTTCGACAGGCTCAGACTGACAGGCCTTTACACCTTGAAAGTCTAATACGTCATGGGTAGGAACGAAGCAATCGCATGCTATACAGAGCGGACCTGCACAGTTTGCGATTGCCGCGCTGCGCTCGCAATGACATCCACCCCTTAGCGCAAGGTGTGTATTAGCTTTTGGCTTTGTGCATTCTGCTTTTAGCTTTTATATGATAACAAGTAATGTTAACTGTATGACCGCCTACGAAGAAAAAGCTTATTTACTACTGAACAACTGGCAGCAAAAGATGCAAAAGAAACCATCTTTTACCAACCGGATAGCGAAGGGTATACAGAACAGGATTAACAACTTTATACCCGAAAAGGTTCACAAGGTAATAACAGTAACTATCGAAAAAATGGTTAAGGCAGTACTTTTCGGGGCTAAATATACAACCACCCAAAAGCTTGCTACCGATGCTTCCTTTCGATTAAGAGAAAGCTATATAAAACGGCAAATAAACTTTTATCAAAAAACTGCCACTGTCGAAGGAGCCGTTACAGGCGCAGGAGGCATACTAATGGGATTTGCCGAGTTCCCTATCCTTATTGGTATTAAAATGAAATTGCTTTTTAATATTGCGGCTTTATATGGTTTTGATGTAATGAATTATAAAGAAAGGCTATATATACTTTACATTTTCCAGCTTACCTACTCCAGCCAGCAACGGCGAAACGAGATTTACCATTTATTACAAAACTGGGAAGGCTACAGCGTTCTGCTGCCTGCCAATGCCGATGAGTTTGACTGGCGCACCTTTCAGCAGGAATACCGCGACTATATCGACCTTGCAAAAATGGCCCAGCTAATCCCCGTAATTGGAGCTGCTGTAGGCGCTATTGCCAACTACCAGCTAATAGCCCAATTAGGCGAAACCGCCATGAACTGCTATAGAATGCGCATGCTGAAACCGGGAAAAATAGAGAATTAGGGGGCTTTTATTTCCACGCGTCATGCGGGTATCCATCAGGGTAATCCTGGAAAAAATGGAGATGAGATGCCGGCTTTAGGGGCTCACAACAAAGATGTCATTGCGATCCGTCAGCCGACGGAGGCAATCGCGAACTGTGCAAGTCCGCTTTGTATAGCATGCGATTGCTTCGTGCCTCGCAATGACATAGATTATATCAAAAAATAGTACTGATAATCAGCAATTTACAATCACTATAAGAAACCAAGCAATCTCCGCCTTACAACGTAGCTTTGCAAATCCGATATGTATAGTTTAAAAACACAATAACTATTTCGTGGTAATCGTACCCATCTTCGCATATTCCACATCATTGGGTTCCCAAAGTTCAATTTTATTGCCTTCCGGATCCATCAGATGGACAAAATTGCCATAACTGACTCTTTCCACCGAATCTGTAGGTAAGATCCCGGAGGCTTTCAGTTTGATGAGCAACGCGTCCAGCTGTTCAACCCGGTAATTGATCATGAATTGTTTTTCTGATGGCTGGAAATACTTGGTCGTTTCCTTAAATGGCGCCCATAACGTAAAGCCTTTTTTTGTACTGTCAATACCCTGGTGCCATTCGAAGTTGGTGCCTGTTCCCACCATACGCATACCCAGGTTTTTTTCATACCAGGCTTTTAGTACCGCCGGGTTTTTGGCCTTAAAAAAGATTCCGCCGAGCCCAGTTACCCGTGGGCCGGAGATAGGTTGGCGGGTTAATTGACTGAAGCCGTAGCCCAACAAAAACGCAACCGACAATAAAGCGACGAGTGTGATTTTTTTCATCAGCAATAATTTTATCATTAAAGATAGTTAAATAATGCACCGGATTAACCAGGGTATTTTGCCAAATTAACCTGGTGGTAGGTAGTGACAACAGCGCCATTTGCGCCTCGATATGGAACTTCGGGGAGAATGGGAACCTATTAGAACACTTAGAGGGAATATTTGCTTTAAAATTTGAGTAACTCATACAGAAGAATAATAGCGAATTCGATAATCCAACGGAGATATTTTATACAATAAATTATAGAAGAATTGTTTATAATCAGTAATAATGGTTGTAAAATCAGTAATATGTATAAGTCCTCTATGAAAATAGTAATGTACCTTTATTGGAGTTGAAGTGGCTTCTCTTAAGGCGAAAGGCTTTACATCATATCACACCTAAGTTATAAATCAAATGAAAGGGACATCAAGACGAGACTTTATAAAAAGCAGCGCTACAGTAGGGCTCTCATTTTGGCTGGGCTTGTCTGCCAAGGGTACTATCCTGCATGCGACAAGCCAGGCGACAATTAAAAACTTCTCCCCTTTTATACTTGTTGAATCAAATGGACACATAACGATATTCAGTAACAAGCCTGAAATAGGTCAAGGTACCTTCCAATCTATCCCGGCTTTAATTGCTGAAGAATTTGAGGTCGATCTTAATAAGGTGCTGATTAAAAGCACCAATGGTGAAAGTGAATTTGGCGGGCAATTTGCAGGCGGGAGCAGTTCTGTGAGAGGTAGCTATACCCAAATGCGAAAAGTAGGTGCTTCCGCAAGGGAAGTTTTTACCAAAGCGGCAGCCAATAGGTGGCAAACGGATGTAGTTAATTGCTATGCTGAAAACGCAACCGTAATTAACAGGTTAAATAATGCCAAACTTTCTTATGGCGACCTTGTTGAAGATGCTTCAAAAATTGAATTATCAAAAGAACCGAAATTAAAAGAGGCCAAAGATTTTAAAATATTAACGAAGGCCGCTAAAAGGCAGGATATACCGTTAAAGACTAACGGTTCGGCGGAGTTTGGGATCGATGCGCGGGTTGCGGGCATGGTTTACGCCACAGTAGAAAGATGTCCTGTATTGGGCGGAACGTTAAAAAGCTTTGATGCAACTGGAGCGCTCAAGGTTCCTGGTGTACAAAAAGTTGTTGAGATAGAGCGTGTAGTAGGAAAGTATTCATCTGTCGGTGTCGCGGTTATCGCAAACTCTTACTGGGCGGCACTGCAGGGGCGCAAAAAGTTAAGTATTATTTGGGATTTTAAAGGGTTTGAAACTTTTGATTCTGCAGAATACGAAGCAAAACTCAGGAGCCTGGCCAGCGAGCCGGGCCTACCCGATAAAACAAAAGGCGATGTTGATGCTGTAAAAATAACAGCCCAAAATACGGTTGAGGCATTTTACGAAACGCCTCAGATAGCGCATCATCCGCTTGAACCGCTTAATTGTGTAGCCCAAATAACAGGTGATAAAGTAGAGATCTGGACATCAACACAAGTTCCCAGTGCGGTTACTGGTGGCCTTCCGGCAATGATCGGCTTTAAACCGGGAAGCGTAAAATTAAACAGCAAATTTACAGGTGGCGGTTTCGGCAGGAGGCTGCAGATTGATTATATCGCAGAAGCGGTTAACATTGCTAAGCAAACAGATAAGGCTGTTAAAGTGGTTTGGTCGCGTGAGGATACTACGGAGCAAGGTTCCTACCGGCCGATGACCTTCTCAAAACTAAAAGCTGGATTTAATGCCCAAGGCCAGCTGCTTACTTTTGAACATAAAGTGATCAGCCCCTCATATGGTGAAGCCCAGGCTGTTAAATATGATAAAAGTAAGGTTGACGGCATAATGGTTGAAGGAATTGGTGAACAGGCTTATGAAATTCCTAATGTGAAAACCTCATACGTCAGGGCCGATTATCACGTGTCCCTTGGGGCCTGGAGGTCAGTAACAAGTTCTACCGTCGCCTTTGCCCATGAATGCTTCATTGATGAATTGGCTTATAAGGTCAAAAAAGATCCCCTCTCCTTCCGGCTTGAGCTATTAACCAAACCGTCAGATACCAAAAAAGTATTGTTGAAGCTAAAAGAATTATCAAACTGGGATAAAGCATTACCCAAAGGCAAAGGAAGAGGCATTGCCGTATGGGAATTTTTTGCCGGACTTTGCGGGCAGGTGGTTGAGGTTACCTATAATAAGGATAAATCCATAAAAATAGACAAGGTCATTGCTGTAATAGATCTTGGCGAAGTAGTTAATCCTGATAACGTAAGGAACCAGGTTGAAGGAGYCATTGTAATGGCACTCGGCGCGGCTACCAAACCGGGAATTACGCTAAAAAACGGCCGTGTCCAACAGCATAATTTTTACGATAATCCTTTAGTACGTATTAATGAAGTGCCAAAGATTGAAGTACACATCCTTACCGACGGCGGCAAAATAAAAGGAGTTGGTGAACCAGGCTTACCTCCATTCGCGCCTGCATTAGCTAATGCCATCTTTGCGGCAACCGGAAAGCGGTTCCGCAAAATGCCTTTTGACTTAAAAGTGGGTTAAACAAATTGATTATAAACTAACACAAATACTATCCAATGATCAATCTAAATGTAAATCAAAAGGCGTATCAGGTCGAAGCTGATCCGAATATGCCATTACTGTGGGTGATAAGGGACATTATCGGTTTAACGGGTACAAAATATGGGTGCGGGGTAGCACAATGTGGCGCTTGCACCGTACATCTGAACGGCGAAGCGGTACGTTCCTGCGTTACAAAGGTTAGCCGTGCCGAAGGGCAAAAGGTGGTAACCATAGAAGGCCTTTCCAATAATAATAGTCATCCGGCACAGGTGGCCTGGAATGAGGAGAATGTACCGCAATGTGGTTACTGCCATTCCGGCCAGATCATGTCGGCTGCAGTACTGTTGCGTGAAAATGGAAATCCAAGTGATGATGATATAGATGCAGCTATGGCCGGCAACATCTGCCGCTGCGGCACCTATCTACGCATCCGTAAGGCTATCCATTTAGCAGCTGAATTACAAAGAAAGGAGGGCGCAAGCAAATGATGCAGCAAATAAAAGATAAACACGCTTACCGGAGTTCAGTAAGAGCGTTCACTATAATTGGTGTGCTATTATCAATGATATGTATAATGGCATTTACACTGAATTACAGCAATGATCCAAAAGTAAATGCCGGAGCAGGGCTGCCCGTAATCAGAAAAGACAGCGTCGCTTCTGTAAAAGCTTTTAAGCAGGTATATACCGTACTGATGAGTGCCAGATGTATGAACTGCCATCCATCCGGCAACATACCGTTGCAAGGCGATGACAGCCATCTGCATACCATGTCTCCACAACGAGGTGTTGATGGTAAAGGCGTATATGCCATGAAATGTTCCAACTGCCACCAGCCTACCAACACGCCCGGGCTGCATACGCCGCCAGGTAATCCAAACTGGCATTTGCCGCCTGCTGATATGAAAATGGTGTTCCAGGGTAAAACGCCGCGTCAGTTAGCGCAGCAATTAGTTGATCCTAAACGTAACGGGCATAAGGATTTGAAAAAGCTGATTGAACATGCGGACGATGGCTTAGTTTTGGCTGGCTGGAACCCGGGTGAAGGCCGTAAGCTTCCCCCAATGAGCCATGCAGCTTTCAAAAAAGCATGGTTGACCTGGTTAAATACCGGTGCCTATGCGCCAAAGAAGTAATAAGACGAACGTTCGTAAATAAATAATCACTTAACTCTTAACTACCTATGAGTACAAGTAATATATCAAGAAGGAACTTTTTACGCACAACGGGTGTTACCGGCGCTGCACTTTGCCTTGGCTTTTCATTCGTCTCGGCTACTGATAAGGCCGAAGTGGTCAACGCAGCGTCAGCCGACCCATCGGAGATAGAACTAAATGCATGGATAAAGATCGATGCGACGGGAAAAGTCACCCTGGTTGACCACCGTGCAGAAATGGGCCAGGGCTCTTACCAGTCTGTTCCGCAAATTCTTGCCGAAGAACTGGAGGTGAACCTGAATGAAGTGAACATTATATTTGCCCAAGGCAATAAAGAGAAATATGGAAGCCAGATCACCGGTGGTAGCTCTACCATCCGCGGCTCGTACAAAAATCTGTTAAAGCTGGGCGCTACTGCACGGGTAATGCTAACCACGGCAGCCGCTGCAAAATGGAAAGTTCCGATCACAGATTGTTATGCTGAAGCTGGCCATATCATCCATCGTCCATCCGCAAAAAAATTCCATTATGGCGAATTAGTT
The DNA here is from genome assembly GCF_056400605.1 of Mucilaginibacter sp. P5_A4. NCBI lineage: Bacteria > Pseudomonadati > Bacteroidota > Sphingobacteriia > Sphingobacteriales > Sphingobacteriaceae > Mucilaginibacter > Mucilaginibacter sp. P5_A4. Next base: position 50,774 of record NZ_JBFUKX010000010.1, read on the forward strand.
GCAGATGCCTCAAAGTTGGAGCCGCCAAAGGACGTAATATTGAAACCGAAGTCGGCATATAAATTGATCCGCCAGCCACTGCACCGTCAGGATACGCCGTTGAAAACAAATGGCACGGCAGGTTTTGGGCTTGATAAGAAGTTACCTGGAATGCTCTACGCTGCTGTAGAACGCAACCCACGGTTGCGTGGTAAAGTAAAAAGCTACGATGACACGGCGGCCCTTAAGGTACCCGGTGTTAAGAAAGTGTTTAAGGTAAAGATGGGTGTTTTTAAAACTTTTCGCGAAGGCGTGGTTGTTGTAGCTACTTCTACCTGGGCTGCATTGCAAGGCAAAAAAGCGTTACGTGTAGAATGGGATGATACCGGCTTCGATCATGTAAATACTGCTGATATTTTCAAAAGCCAGCAGGCGAAGCTAAATACTGAAGAAGGCCTGATCCTCAAAAAGCAAGGTGACCCGGATGCCGCGATAAGCGGTGCTTCAACTAAGCTGGATATTGTGTACCAAACACCTTACCAATCGCATAGCGCCATGGAGCCGGTGAATTGTGTAGCGCATTATCAAAACGATAAGGTGGAAATATGGGGGCCCATCCAGGCACCGGAATGGGTGCAGGAATATATTGCCGGACAGTTAGTCTGGACAAAAGAAAAAGTTATTGTCAATATGACTTTTTTAGGCGGGGGCTTTGGTCGTAAGGCTTTTATGGACTATCCGCACGAAGCCACCATGATCTCCAAAGAGATCGGCGCTCCAGTTCAGGTAGTCTGGACACGTGAAGATGATGCCACACAGGGACCGTACCGTCCTGGGATCAGCTATCGTTGCCAGGGAGCTATTGAAAATGGAAATATCAGTGCGCTTAAATTCCGAATGGCTGGTCAAAACAACGACCATTGGAGAGATGGGCCTAACGGAAAAGCTAACCGAAGTACATCAGAGGGTTTTTTAAAGCCCTATTATGATTCCATCAAGAATATCAGTTTTGCAGAAGTGATCTTTGAAACTCCTATCCCAACGATGTGGTGGCGCTCCGTGTATGCATCCACGAATGGCTTTGCTTATGAAAGCTTCTTAGACGAAATGTCGATTGCCGCCGGAAAAGATCCAATGGATTTGAGGAGACAGTACCTGAAAGATGCAAGAAGCCAGAAACTCATTGACAAGATGGAGGAAGTTTCTGGTTGGAAAAACCGGAAGAAAAATGAAGGTTACGGAACGGCTATTACAGAATGTTTTTCAAGCACAGTGGCTCAGGTAGTAAAAGTATCTAAAGATAACCAGGGAAAGTTAAAGATCGACCATGTATGGGCAGTTATGGATTGCGGCTGGTATGTGAACCCCGACATTGTAAAGGCGCAGGTTGAAGGAGCAATTGTAATGGGCCTGGGCGCGGCTACCATCCATGAGATCACCTTTAAAGACGGTTTGGTAGAACAACGCAACTTCTACGATTATAAAATGCCAAGAATTACCGACATTCCACCGATTGATGTTTTCATTATGGAAAATGATGAAAATGCAGGCGGCGTTGGCGAACCGGGTTTACCAGCCTTTGCGCCGGCTTTAACGAATGCCATATTTGACCTGACCGGAAAGCGTATCAGGAAATTACCATTTGATTTGACAACCGTTTAAACAGTTGTAATTTGACAGAGTTAAGGACATCGTGAATGCCTATGATAAGGCCATACAAGCCGGCAAACAAACAGCTTTGGCAACAAGTGGTGCATGCAGATGGGGCTCCTTATCACTGGGCCGGCGCATGTATGCTGGTAACTGAGGATGGCCAATTGACGGGCGTTATAAAATTATTTTTTGGCTGCTGCGTTGGCGGACCATTGCAGAATTACACTGCGGGCGGATTTGCAATCCAGTGCGATAAAATTAATGGTTGTAAAACTTTCCGCATTGGCTTTTAATTCAGTATTTTGTATTCATTCGGAGTATACCCCGAGTGAGTTGGTTTGCTAATGCCCAGATTTTCGTTGATATGCAAACTGGAGTCTTTAAACACCTTTGTAATAAACGTCGCTATACTCTTCCTGGAAATGGCGGTGCCTGTTTCGGGCTCGCCTTTGCGCGTCAAGATATAATCGACTTCATCGGTGCTGGTAAACCAGTCCGGTCTTAAAATCGTATAATCAAGGCGGGAAGCTTCTATGACATCGGCTAACTTTCGGTATGGGATCAGGACAGATCTTAACGGCACATCATAAATACCGATAGAACTGATTGCTACGATCCTTTTAACAACGGTCTCCTGCATGGCCTTAACAATATTCTTTGCCATCTCCTCCAGGTTTCCGGCAAGGTTCACATAGACGATATCCTGGCCGGCGACAGCTTCTTTTACACTATTGTAATCCATAGCATCGCCTTCAAAAACAGTGCAGCCCCCGGCATCGCTTTTTGAAAGCCTGTTCTTGTTTCTCACGAACAGCGTAAGCGATGTGTTATCTAACTGCTTTGCCTCTTCGATTACAGATTTAGCCAGGCTGCCTCCTGCCCCGATAATTAAGATCTTTTTCATGATAATTCTTTTGTATTGCTTGTTACCGCTGTTATAAACGTTTTTCGATTCAATTAGCTGGTTGTTATAGCAATTTCTGTATTACCAACTATTATTACTGATTTGAGAATATGGATAATTTGGAAAGCCATTGCTTTACCTTTTTTTGCGCCTCTTTTTCATATTGTCCCTGAATGACCAGTAACTTGCCGTCACGCTCTATACTACCTTTCATCGTAAACCCTTCCAGAACTTTGCTTTTTGGGCATAGTTCTTTGACGGTTTGAAATGTCGAGCCAACCCCATAGCCCGCGATTGTATTAAATGGGATGATAGTTTTGCCCTCCAGGTTATGCTGATGCAAGAAGCTTTTCACCGGCGGAGGCAACTGCATCCCCCAAGTGGGGAAACCGACAAATATGACATCATATTTGTCGATACCTTCAACCTGCGTTTTTAAAGGCGGCAGGTAGCCTGTTTCATTTTCTTTGGCTACCTGGTCTACCGTTGCTTTATAATTCTCAGGATAAGGTTTTTGCAGTTCTATCGGCACGAGCTTTCCGCCAACCTGCTGTTGGATAATTTGTGCGATTGCTTTGGTGTTATTTGTTCGCGAGAGATAAACGATCAGCACATTTTTATCGCTCCTGTTTTGCTGTGCTTTAGTACGTCCTGGCACCATGCACATCGTTAACAATAAAAAGGAAATAAACAGCAGTTTCATAGTGTTTGGTTTACTTGCCAACCCTTTGTTGTAAATGAGCCGGGTAGCGGTCGCCCTGAACATTCGTTTTGGCAAAGGCATCATCAATTGCCTTGACATCATCGCCGGAAAGATCAACCGTTGCACCGCCGATATTTTCTGTTAAGCGATGCGATTTTGTGGTTCCCGGAATAGGTACAATCCATGGTTTTTGTGCTAATAACCAACCCAATGCTATTTGCGCAGGGGTTGCTTCTTTTTGTTTGGCGATTTCGCCAAGCAGCTCAACTAACTTTTGATTCGCTTTCCGGTTCTCCTCATTAAAGCGGGGTACTGAATTGCGAAAGTCTGTACTGTCAAACTGCGTGTTTTCATTAATGGCTCCTGTTAAAAACCCTTTTCCTAAAGGACTGAATGGCACAAAGCCAATTCCTAATTCCTCCAGTGTTGGCATAATTTCTTTTTCAGGCTCCCTCCACCAGATCGAGTATTCGCTCTGCAAAGCAGTAACAGGTTGTACAGCATGCGCTTTACGAATAGATTCGGCGCCCGCTTCCGAAAGACCAAAGTGCTTCACTTTACCTTCCGCGATCAGCTCTTTTACCGTTCCTGCAACATCTTCCATCGGTACATTGGGGTCAACACGATGCTGATAGAACAGATCGATCACATCAGTTCTCAGACGTTTTAACGAAGCTTCCACAACCTGCCTGATCCGTGCCGGGCTGCTATTTAATCCTTTACGCGAGTCCCCGTCCTCAAATCCGAATTTGGTTGCCACTACAACTTCTTTGCGGAAGGGTGCCAGAGCTTCGCCCACTAATTCTTCATTAGTAAAGGGACCATAACATTCCGCTGTATCGAAGAAAGTTATACCTTGTTCGTAAGCCTCCCTGATCAGGTTTATGCCTTGTTGTTTATCTGTAGCAGGGCCATAGCCAAAGCTCAAGCCCATACAACCTAATCCCAGTGATGAAACTTCAAGACCGGTTTTTCCTAATTTTCTATGTTTCATTTTTTTCCTATTTGTATCTCGTGTAATGATATGTGCAAATGTCAGGCCTATTTTTAGCCTTATTGTTATACAGATTACTGGATTTCCTACCATTATTACTGATTGGCCTAACAACTTATCTTAACATGTAAGGGATAAACTATCTTTGGGTTAGTAAAGGAAATAGCAATGGAAAATGTGATGAGGATCGATACCATCGGTCAGTACAACGCGCTTAACAATAATGAGACGCTGCATCCGCTGGTTAATATAGTTGACCTGTCGAAGGCAGATAAAAGACCGAACCGCCGGAGTAATTATGGTTTTTATGCTGTATTTCTAAAGGAGATCAAATGCGGCGATCTGCAATATGGTTGTAACTATTATGATTACGAAGAAGGAACTTTGGTGTTTGTCGGTCCCGGACAGGTAATTGGAGTGGAAAACAATGGCGAACTTTATCAGCCAAAGGGTCAGGCGTTGGTCTTTCATGCGGATCTGCTTAAAGGCACTTCACTTGGCCGCCATATTACTGATTATAATTTTTTTTCGTATGAAGTGCATGAGGCGCTTCACCTGTCCAAAAGCGAGCGAAAAATCATCTATGATTGCTATGATAAGATCAGGAACGAGCTCCGGCGCGGCATTGATAAACACAGCAAAACATTGATCGTAAGTAATATTGAACTCTTACTTAATTATTGCATACGTTTTTACGACCGGCAATTTATTACCCGGGAAAACGTAAACAAGGGTACACTGCAAAAATTCGAGGAATTGTTGAATGAATACTTCAGTTCCAACAAGCCTTCAGAACTGGGCTTGCCAACTGTTGGTTACTGTGCGGATCAACTTAACTTATCGGCCAATTATTTTGGCGACCTGATCAAAAAAGAGACTGGAAAGTCAGCCCAGGAATATATACAATTGAAAACTATGGACGTAGCCAAAGAGAAAATATTCGACACCTCTAAATCAGTAAGTGAGATTGCATATGAACTTGGCTTTAAATATCCACAGCACTTCACGCGATCTTTTAAACAGCATACTGGTTTTACACCTCTGGATTATCGAATGATGAACTAGAAAATTGACCATTTCAATTGTGAAGATGTAGGATTGCATTTAATACGCTTCATCAGTGCGTTCTTTTTTCGGTATGTAAAAACAACATTTTCATTCACCCGGCGCTGCTTGCCATCGGCCAAAGCTATCAAAAAACTGTTGCCCAGGTAATTCTGTAGTGGCTGGCGCAACGAGGCATAGTTGTTATTCCGAAGTCGTTCAGCAAAGAGCGAATTGCAGAAAATTTAGACATCTTCGATTTTGTACTATCTGCTAACTGAAGCGTAATACCTGATCAAACCAAATTATATAAATCAAATCAATATGAAAAAATTATTATTAGTAACTACTTTACTATTTGCTTATTTAACACCAAAAGCACAAAACATGAAAAACTTACAGGAACTGTCAGACCGGGTCGCTCTTAAAGAATTAGTAGACACTTTTTCCATCCTTGCAGATAAAAAAGACGTGCATACCCAGGTACAACTTTTTACAACTAACGCCACCTCAGAAACCATTATCGGGGGAAACTCGGTATCCAAACTGACCGGCCGCAAACAACTGGAGGATGCATTTGGTGCTTTTCTGGTAAACTTTCAAACCGTCTATCACTTTAACGGCCAGCAAAAGGTGACGATTACCGGCGACAAGGCTGTAGGAACATCCTATTGCACCGTTACCCTGATCGGTACCGAGGACGGCAAAAAAATGAAAACCACCATCGGCGTTGTTTACGAGGACGAATTTGTGCGGGAAAACAATCACTGGCTGATCGCCAACCGCAAAGCGAATTTTGACTGGCAGGAAAAACAGCAAATGGCTCAATAGAACCTCAAGGGTCCCTCCTAAGTGAATTTGCGTTTCCTGCCGGATAATTTTATTCCGACTTTAATTTTATTAGTTTTTGAGGATCAAAAAAGTGGTTTAATGGCCCGTGTCCGTTACCGGTTTTTACGTCTTTACCATGTTCAATAGCATGTTGAACATATAGCTTACTTTGCATTACTGCTTTATTCAAGTTGTACCCCAACGCTATGAAAGATGCGATAGCAGAAGACAAACTGCACCCTGTTCCGTGTGTATTTGGGGTATCAATAGCTGTCGACCTGAAAATGCGCTCATCGCCGTGCTTATCCAGGTAAACATCAAACAGGTCGGGTCCTTTTAAATGCCCGCCCTTAACCAGTACTGCGTTACAACCGTATTGCATGATCTGAGTCGCCGCAGCTTTCATATCGGCAAGTGTGTTGATCTCAATTTCGGCCAGTATAGCCGCCTCATCCAGGTTTGGCGTAACAATTTGAGCTAATGGAAAGAGCTCTTTTTTCAACATTGCTGCCGTATCGCTTTCAATCAAACGGTAGCCGCTGGTGGCCACCATCACCGGGTCGAAAACAATGGGAACTTTGGGATAACCAGCTAATACTTCGGCAATGGCTATAGCCAGTTCGACACTGTGCACCATGCCAATTTTAACAGCCGATGGTTTTAAATCGCCCATTACAGCTTTGATCTGTGCTTTTACAAAATCAACCGGGATGGGATGTATGCCGCTAACCCCTAAAGTATTTTGTACGGTAACCGCGGTAATGGCCGTAGTGCCAAAACAGCCCAGGGCGCTCATGGTTTTCAGGTCGGCTTGTATACCGGCACCACCGCCACTGTCCGACCCGGCAATGCTGAGTACTACCGGATATCTGTATTTACTCATATATAAAGCTTAACTGTTGATTAAATAATGCCATTTTTTAAACTGTACATTTGGCCTTGGTACAGGGCTTTTATCAGCTGAATGGCCATTTTGCTACGTTGCCCCGTTTGGCAGCAGAACACCAGCTTTTTAATTGGGCGCAATAGCCCAATATGCTCTTTTAGCTCGTATAAGGGGATATTGATCCCACCAATATTATAATCTTCAAACTCATAAGTTTCGCGCACGTCAACAAGTTGTACTTCGCCCGGAGACCCGGTTAGCCAATTATTCAATTCACCCATGGTTATTTCAGAATGAGTGGCCGGGGCGGGTTCAATAATATTGATATCCAGCGATTTTGCCATTTTTTTCAGCTTTCCAACTTTAAAAACACTCGTGGTATTATCCAGCGCATTTATGGTCATTAATTTTCCGGATAAGGTTTCGCCGATACCACAAATCATCTTGATTGCCTCATTAGCCATATAGGTGCCGATGATTCCGGGTAATACACCCAGTACGCCTGTTTCGGCACAATTAGGTACTTCATCAACCGGTGGTGGTTCGGGGAATACATCCCTGTAATCGGGGCCACCCTGGTAATTAAATACCGCAACATGTCCCTCAAATTTGAATATTGAACCAAATACAAGCGGCTTATTTAATGCCACGCAGGTATCATTTACCAAGTATCGGGTACTGAAATTATCCGATCCATCTATAACCAGGTCGTAGTGCTTACAAATGCCTAACGCATTATCGGAGGTAAAACGCTCATTATAAGCTATAATATTCACGTATGGATTTAGCAACATAAGCTTTTCTTTGGCCGCATCGGCTTTCGATCTGCCTTTGTCGGCTGTAGTATATAATATTTGGCGATGCAGGTTACTCAGAGCTACCAAGTCATCATCCACAATACCGATCTCACCCAGACCCGCCGCAGCAAGGTATTGTAACACCGGGCAACCCAAACCACCTGCGCCAATCATTAGCACTTTGGCGTTTTTCAGTTTTTCTTGTCCGGATAAACCAATTTCGGGGAGGATGATTTGCCGGCTGTACCGTTTTAATTCTTCGCCTTCAAACATAATTACAGGGCTAAACTGTTATCCCAATCTTTCCAGACCGGCTCGTAACCCTGCGCTGTAATCATTTGCGCAACTTGTTGCGGACTGCGTTCATCACTAATTTCAAACTGTTCCAGCGACTCCGGCTCAACAGTATATCCACCAGGATTGGTTTTAGAACCCGCACTGATATTGGTAATGCCCAATTTGATGATATTGTTGCGGAAGTTTTCAGACTCCCGCGTTGATATGGAGAGTTCAACCTCTTCATTAAAGATCCTGTAGGCACATATCAGCTGTACGAGCTCGCGGTCGCTCATTTCTACTTTGGGTTCCAGGCCGCCGCTAAAGGGCCGTAAGCGAGGGAAAGAAAGACTGTATTTGCTTTGCCAGTATTTTTTCTCGAGGTAATTGAGGTGCAGTGCAGTGAAAAAACAGTCGGTGCGCCAGTCTTCCAGGCCTATCAATACGCCCAGACCCATTTTATGGATACCGGCCTGGCCCAACCGGTCGGGGGTTTCCAGCCGGTAATCAAAATTCGATTTCTTGCCCTTTGGATGATGTTTCTTATAATCTTCTTTGTGATAAGTCTCCTGGTAAACCAGCACTGTGTTTAGCCCATAAGGGGTTAACTGTTGGTAATCTTCCAGATCTAGCGGCTGCACCTCCATTGATATATGCGAGAATTGTGGCCGGACCAGCTCGAGTACTTTTTTAAAATAGTCTACATGAACGTTTTCATTATCTTCTCCTGTAACCAAAAGTACATGATTATAGCCCATATTCTTAATAATGCCCACTTCCTGCATGATCTCTATCGAAGAAAGCGTTTTACGCTTTACCTTATTGTCATAACTAAAACCACAATAGGTACAAATATTTTTACATTGGTTAGATAGGTAAAGGGGAACATACATCTGTATAACCTTGCCAAAGCGTTTCAGTGTTAATTGCTGGCTAATGGCCGCCATTTGCTCCAGGTAAGGCACTGCCGCCGGGGATATCAGCGCCTTGAAATCTTCCATTGTCCGTTTTTTAACTGACAGGGCCCATTCCACATCCCGACTTGTTTTGGCATAGATACTGGACTTGGTTTCGTCCCAGCTATAGGTTTCGAAAATATTTTTAAAGCTACTCATCTAAAAAGGAGGTTAAGGGGCTGCTTGCAACAGCATGGGTTACAGGCGAGGCCAGTTTGGCCTCGTAGGCCATGCGTCCGGCAATTACAGCCATCTTAAATGCTTCTGCCATTTGTACAGGATCACCCGAAACGGCAATGGCCGTATTCACCAATACGGCATCGGCCCCAATCTCCATAGCCCAAGCGGCATCAGATGGTGAGCCGATACCTGCATCCACAATAACCGGCACATTGCTCTGGTTGATGATGATTTCTAAAAAATCTATCGTTTTTAATCCTTTGTTACTGCCAATAGGCGAACCTAAAGGCATTACGGCCGAGGTACCTGCATTTTCCAATCGTTTACACAGCACCGGGTCGGCATGAATGTAAGGGAGGACGATAAACCCCAATGCTGCCAATTCTTCGGTTGCTTTTAAGGTTTCGATGGGATCGGGCATCAGATACTTAGGATCGGGGTGTATCTCCAGTTTGATCCAGTTAGTTTCCAATGCCTCCCTCGCCAGTTGAGCTGCAAAAACAGCCTCTTTGGCATTTCGCACACCCGATGTATTGGGAAGCAGGTTGATATGCGGATATTTGAGGCGGATGAGCAGATCGTCCTGGTCATTATTTCGGATATCCACACGTTTTAGGGCAACGGTTACCAATTCTGACCGGGAAGCAAGCAGGGCCTCTTCCATTAAAACAGAAGAGCTGAACTTACCTGTTCCGGTAAATAAACGTGAGTTAAAGGTTTTATCGGCTATTTTTAACATGATTTTCTGAAAAGTTTTAAATAACTTGTTTTAAAGAAGGGCTATTTAAGTGCTGATAAATTTGTTTTACAATTTGTTCGCGGTTATCCGCAAAAGTGATAGCTCCGGAAATGGCTACACCGTGAATTCCGGTTTGCCTTATTGCGGCAACATCATCCGGTAAAATACCACCTATGGCAATAACGGGTATGCAGATATTTGCTGCGTCCATTTGCTCAATAAACGTTTCATATCCGCTTAAACCCACAATCGGGCTAAGTTTTTTTTTTGTTGTGGTAAACCTGTAAGGGCCGCAGCCAATATAATCAACGCCTTCATCTGCCCTTTGCTGTATATGGGCAAAAGTATTGACAGTACCCCCGATGATCATTTTATCGCCAACAATACGCCTTGCCTGGGCTACTGGCATATCCTGCAAGCCAAGGTGTACGCCATGGGCACCTGCTGCTAACGCAATTTCAGGATGGTCGTCAATAATCAATTTAGCGCCATACTGATTGCATAGCTTAATCGCCGCCATGGCATATTCAAGGATGACACCATCGGGCTGATCCTTAACCCGGAGCTGTATCCATTTACACCCTGCCGCTAATGCCTGCTGAATAGCGGCGAGGTGCGACCCATTTCCGGATTGCTGCGAGATATAGTGTAGTTTATCGATCATTGTTGAATATTTTTAATAAGTATATACTTCGTTAAGTGCCCGAAAATTGCTTATCGCCAAAGCTGGGTCTGCCCATATCGTACCTAAAATAGCCGCTCCGTCAAAACCCATAGCCCCGATCTTTATTAAATTGGAGCCGTTAACCCCTCCCAAAGCAAATACTTTAGGTTTGATATTGCTTTTGTCCAGTTTAAAATCAGCAGGCAGGGTACTTTTATAACCCGGTTTTGATATGCTGTTGAATACCGGTCCATAAAAAACATAATCAAAGTCAGGTATTAAAGGCAGCTGCGTAATGTCATGCACAGAGGTACTTAAAGTATATCCCCCGGCTTTTTGCAAAGCCCATTTTTCATCATTTGATTCTTCTCTGTCACCTTCCGTATAATGCAGCCTTTTGATACCATAATCAGTTGCGATCTCATGAAATTGATGCAGCGATATGCGGTTATAAAACTGCGGCGCTATCCCTTCGATCAGTTCCCTAACCGATTGAATATCGCTTTCCGGTTTCCGGATATGAAAGTATTTTAAACCCACCTGAAACAGATTGTTGATGATAATGCTTTCATCATCAACAACAGCTGGGAGTGAAATAACGACTAGTTCCATATTTTACAAATAAATCTCGCTGCCTTTTTGCAGAAACTCTTTCGATTTTTCTTCCATGCCTTTGGATAATGCGTCAGCTTCGCCCATGCCGTTTTCTTTGGCGTAGTCGCGCACATCCTGCGTGATCTTCATGGAGCAGAAATTAGGGCCGCACATGGAGCAGAAATGGGCGATCTTGGCGCCATCGGCAGGCAAAGTTTCATCATGGAACTCTTTTGCCGTATCGGGGTCGAGCGACAGGTTGAACTGATCTTCCCAACGGAACTCGAAACGTGCTTTACTTAAGGCATTGTCACGATACTGCGCTCCGGGATGGCCCTTGGCTAAATCAGCAGCGTGAGCGGCAATTTTATAGGTGATCACACCGTCTTTCACATCCTTTTTGTTAGGTAGGCCTAAGTGCTCTTTGGGTGTTACATAACAAAGCATCGCCGTACCAAACCAGCCAATCATCGCTGCGCCTATAGCGGAAGTGATATGGTCGTAACCTGGTGCAATATCGGTAGTTAATGGGCCTAAGGTATAAAATGGCGCTTCGCCGCAATGCACCAACTGCTTGTCCATATTCTCTTTGATCATGTGCATCGGCACATGACCCGGACCTTCAATAATGGTTTGAACATCGTGTTTCCAGGCTATCTTGGTCAGTTCGCCCAAAGTTTCCAGTTCGCCAAATTGCGCGGCATCATTGGCATCGGCAATACAGCCGGGCCTTAATCCGTCGCCTAAGGAAAATGCTACATCATACGCTTTCATGATTTCGCAGATCTCTTCAAAATGCGTATACAAAAAGTTTTCTTGATGATGTGCCAAACACCATTTTGCCATGATAGAGCCGCCACGCGATACGATACCGGTAATCCTTTTAGCGGTAAGGGGCACATAACGCAACAAAACACCCGCGTGAATGGTGAAATAATCGACGCCCTGTTCGGCTTGCTCTATCAGCGTATCCCTGAAAAGTTCCCAGGTCAGGTCTTCGGCCTTGCCATTTACTTTTTCCAGGGCCTGGTAAATAGGCACGGTACCAATTGGAACCGGCGAGTTGCGGATAATCCATTCGCGGGTTTCATGTATGTTTTTACCGGTCGAAAGGTCCATAATGGTATCGGCACCCCAACGGCAGGCCCATACCGCTTTTTCTACCTCCTCTTCAATACTTGAAGTAACAGCAGAGTTGCCAATATTGGCGTTTATCTTTACCAGGAAATTACGCCCGATGATCATCGGTTCGCTTTCCGGGTGGTTAATGTTGGATGGTATTACCGCGCGGCCAATGGCTACTTCCTGGCGCACAAACTCAGGAGTGATATACCCTTTGGGCGTATTGGCCCCAAAGCTTTGGCCGGGGTGCTGGTGCGACATCACATCGTACTGGCCATTGAGCTGTTCATTTAATAGATCAATGCGCTGGTTCTCGCGGATAGCGATATATTCCATTTCAGGGGTGATGATCCCTTTTTTGGCATAATGCATTTGCGATACATTCATTCCTGGTTTGGCCCGATAGGGTTTGCTGATGTGTGCAAACCTTAAAGTATCAAGGCTCTGATCATTAGCGCGCTGGTTTCCGTAATCTGATGAAATATATCCCAGTTGTTCTACATCGCCACGATCGACTATCCATTGTTCGCGCAGGCGCGGCAAACCTTGTTTTACATCGATCTCAATATCCGGATCGGTGTATGGCCCGCTGGTATCATAAATAGTGACGGGGGCATTCGGTTCAGTTTCGCCAAACCTGCCGTGAAGTTTAGTTTCGCTGAGCCCAACCTCGCGCATCGCAACTTCGATGTTATGGATATGTCCTTTGACATAGACTTTGCGCGACGCGGGGAATGGCGTTCGGCTGATTGCTTGTTCTCCTGGAGTTTTTTCAGTTTTCATGTTTTGGTTGTATTTTTTATCCGCCCTGGGTTGCTTTGATAATGGTAATATGATCGCCGGGGTTTAAGAGGTGAATAACCCAATTGGCTTTAGGCACGATTTCCTGGTTCACTGCAATAGCGATGCCTTTGGCCGGCTGCGTAAGAACAGTGGCAAGCATTTGCTGCAAAGAGCAGGTATCGGATACGGAATAATTTTGTTGATTTACGGTAATTTCCATCCTGTTTAATTTTAAACGATAGGAATGGACCCGTTGGAGGATTGGTAAACAACCTTAAGGTTGTTCTACTTTTCCCTTCGGCAGTACTAACTGCATCAGGTTCAAAGGGTATTTCTCAGCACAAGGCACCCCTAAAGTTTTTTGTAAAGGTATAAATTTAGTTGATAAAAAAACTTTTAATTATAGTTGCTCCTCCCTTTAAATATTTTCGGTATTTCCTTAAATGTCCCTTATCCAAATTGATGCGCTTCGTTTCTTCGAAGTAAATAATCACTGGCAAATAGCCCGCAATGCAACAAAATGAATTATTACACCATTAGATTTAATCACCAAGCAAGACCTCAAACAATTCAAAACCGAACTGTTTGAGGAATTAAAAAAATTACCCATCGGTACTTACACCGAACAAGCAGGAAAAAAATGGCTCAAAAGCTTCAAAGCACACAAGCTGTTACAAAGCTCTGCAGGAATGCTTCAAAATCTTCGTATTAATGACACTACACTAAAGTAGTAGCCTGTTATACTATAAACAGGAAGACATTATCAAACTGCGATGAGTAAGAAATAAAAACACTGTCCATCCCAACCGGTAAAATACCTGACTCACCTACCGGTCTGTCCGGTTAAGCAACTTTTTGATTGACCCCAACCAACTGTCGCGGTACTTTTGAATTGAATAAAGCAGACATCGGAAGTACCAAATTGAAATAGAAACGACCGATTGGCTATAATTTAAATGTAAATAGAATAATTCGTCATCATAAAAATTAAAGAAAAATGGAAAATGTTAATAAAGCAAAAGGAAGTAGAGTTGTAAAAGTTGCAGCTGTACAAATCAGCCCGGTCCTATATAGTCGTCAGGGTACAGTTGAAAAGATCATCAATAAAATTAATGAGCTGGGAGAAAAAGGTGTGCAATTTGCAACCTTTCCAGAGACCATTATTCCTTATTACCCGTATTTCTCTTTCATCCAGGCTCCCTACATGATGGGGAAACAACACCAACTCCTGATGGATGAAGCGATCGTAGTTCCTTCTGCTGACACAGAGTCTATTGGGCAGGCTGCTAAAATGGCCAACATGGTCGTATCGATTGGCGTCAATGAGCGTGATGGTGGTTCAGTATATAATACGCAACTTTTATTCGATGCAGACGGTACCTTGATCCAACGCAGACGCAAACTTACACCTACCTACCACGAGCGCATGGTTTGGGGGCAGGGCGATGCATCCGGATTACGTGCTGTAGACAGTGCAGTTGGGCGTATCGGTCAATTGGCTTGTTGGGAGCACTACAATCCGTTATTTCGGTACGCCATGATAGCCGATGGCGAACAGATCCACTCTGCAATGTATCCGGGATCTTTTTTGGGTCATTTGCACGGTGAGCAGACAGAAATTAATGTACGCCAGCACGCCCTGGAATCAGCCTGTTTTGTAGTTTGCGCGACAGGTTGGCTTGATGCCGACCAACAGGCGCAGATCGCAAAGGATACAGGCGGCCCTATTGGCCCAATTTCAGGTGGCTGTTTCACTGCCATTATAGCCCCCGACGGACAAATAATTGGTGAACCAATAACATCGGGTGAAGGTGAAGTAATTGCCGATATCGATCTTGCTCAAATAGATGCGCGCAAACGATTGATGGATGCAAACGGCCATTACAGCCGTCCCGAATTAGTTAGTTTGCTTATTGACCGGACCCCTGCCACTCAGGTACATGAACGCAAAACATATGGGCAGCCTACAGTCGAAAATCAACAGCTCATATCATATAACGAACCCGTCAAAAAATGAAAAATCTTGGTGATAAACATGTTATAATAACTAAAATTAAAGAAATGAAACCTTTTCAAAAACTCTTATTAAGCCTGCTAACTATTTTTAGTATAGCTATATTCTTTAATCCCGCGAAGGCTATAGCACAACAATCGGGAATCATACGCACAGATCTTCAGCGACATGATATCAGTGTTGCCGGACATGAAGCAATTCAAGTACGTGTCGACTTTAAACCTGGTACTGCATTCGGAATGCACGCTCACCCCGGCGAAGAGATTATCTATGTGCTGGAAGGGATACTGGAATATGAGATTGAGGGTAATCACCCGGTAACGCTAAAAGCCGGAGATGTGCTTTTCGTACCGGCCGGAAAGTACCACTCGGCCAGGAATGCAGGAAACATTAATGCTGCTGAACTCGCAACTTATATTGTAGAAAAAGGTAAACTTCTCCTTGTCCTAAAAAAATAACACGATTTATTTACGGAGATTAGCTCCCCTACCCGCGCAAATCTGCCATTGCTTCACCTATACCCAAAAAAAACCGGACTTCGACCGGCACTAAAAACGGGTTCATGAACTACCCTTGTTTGTATGGATAACGCCCCGTTTCCATCATTATTGCGCGCAAAAAAATATAGTTAGGAAACGGCGTTTTGATACCTGATACCTTATATTTTTGGCTTTGCGCACCTCAAAAAAACATCAGTATGATACCGGAAAATAAAAAAGAAGATAAAAACATGAACACATTTATACTTGGGTTTCAGGAAATTGAAAGATCAAAATTTATGGCTGTGGGAGGCAAAGGCGCTAACCTGGGCGAACTGTCGGGGATCAAAGGGATACGGGTGCCGGAGGGTTTTTGCGTAACCACCGAAGCGTATAAAAAAATAACCCAAAATAATCAGGAACTTAACAGCTTGCTGGACGAATTAACGCGTTTTAAAGCCGAAGAAAGGGGAAATATCAGCGAAATCAGCGCAAAAATCCGTATGGTCATTGAAAACACACCGATTTCTGAGGATATAGCTGAAGAGATTGCGGCTTATCTAACCAGATTTGGTGAAAAAGATGCCTTTGCTGTGCGGTCCAGTGCTACGGCGGAAGACCTGCCAACGGCATCCTTTGCAGGCCAACAGGATACCTATTTGAACATTATGGGAAAGGTGGCCATTCTAAAGCATATCAGCAAGTGCTGGGCGTCACTATTTACCGAGAGAGCAGTAATTTATCGCCTTCAAAATGGCTTCGACCATCATAAAATTCACCTTTCGGTAGTTGTTCAAAAGATGGCCTTCCCGCAGGCGGCAGGAATTTTGTTTACTGCCGATCCTGTTACTTCTAACAGGAAAGTGTTATCTATTGATGCCAGCTTCGGGCTTGGCGAGGCCATGGTTTCCGGCCTGGTGAATGCAGATCTCTACAAAGTGTGTAATGGCAATATTATCGATAAAAAAATATCCACCAAAAAACTGGCCATTTATGCATTAAAAGATGGCGGTACGAAAGAACAGGAGATTGAGCCTGAACAGCAGAATAAGCAAGCATTGACGGATGAGCAGATTTTAAGGCTTGAGCACATAGGCAGAACGATTGAAGAACATTTCGGCAGTCCCCAGGACATCGAATGGTGCTTGGCCAGCGATATATTTTATATTGTGCAGAGCAGGCCAATCACTACTTTATACCCGGTCCCTAAAGCGGATGATCAGGAAAATCACGTGTATGTATCTGTCGGTCATCAACAGATGATGACTGATGCCATGAAACCATTAGGGTTGTCTTTTTTCCTGTTAACGACCCGCGCACTCATGCGTACAGCCGGAGGAAGGTTGTTTGTTGATATCACACCTATGCTGGCTACTCCTGCCGGCAGAGAAACTATATTGAATGTACTGGGAAAATCCGATCCGCTCATAAAAGACGCCTTTACGATTATTATAGAGCGGGGAGATTTTATAAAATTATTACCTGACGATAATTCCGGCAAAAGCAATAAAAGTCCATCCCTTGCAGATTATAAAGCACTAAATGAATATGATCCTGCCATCGTTACTGATTTGATCAAGCATAGTCAAACGTGGATAGAAGAATTAAAACAAACCATCCAAACGAAATCTGGCCTGGATCTATTTGACTTTATCCTGGAAGATCTCCAGCAATTAAAGCAACGTTCAGCTGAATCACAAAGCTTTAGTGTAATCATGACTGGTATGAATGCTGCATCATGGATCAATGAAAAAATGAACGAATGGTTAGGTGAGAAAAATGCAGCAGACATACTTTCTCAATCTGTACCAAACAATATTACTTCGGAAATGGGCCGGGAACTATTGGATGTTGCAGATGTAATTCGTCCTTATCCTGAGGTAGTTGAATATTTACAGCATGTAAAAAACGATAACGTTTTGGATGAACTGGTTAAGCTGAATGGTGGGCAGGAAGCCCGTGGCACTATCGAGGCTTATCTCAACAAATACGGAATGCGATGTGCCGGGGAAATCGATATTACTAAAACCCGCTGGAGCGAAAACCCAATTACACTTGTGCCCACAATTCTTAGTAATATCAAAAACTTTACGCCTGGTGCCGGCAACCGGAAATTTGAGCAAGGACGAAAGGAAGCTTTGAAAAAAGAACAGGAGTTATTAGATCGATTGGCGTCACTACCAGATGGTGAACAAAAAGTCAACGAAACACAACGAATGATCAACCTTGTCCGGAATTATAGTGGTTATCGTGAATATCCAAAATACAGCATCGTTAATCGTTACTTCATTTATAAGCAGGCTTTGCTGAAAGAAGCCGAACAACTGGTACAAGCCAACATTATTCATAAAAAAGAGGATATATACTATCTCACATTTGAGGAGCTTCGCGAAGTGGTACACACTCACAAACTGGATTACTCCATCATCAACAAACGGAAAGACGAATACAAAATCTATGAAAAACTAACTCTGCCGCGTGTTATTACATCTGATGGCGAAATCATTACAGGTAAGTACAAACGAGAAAATCTCCCGGCCGGAGCTATTGTAGGTTTACCTGTTTCTTCCGGAATGATAGAGGGACGGGCACGTGTTATCTTAAACATGGAAGAAGCCGACCTGGAAGATGGGGATATATTAGTCACCGCCTTTACTGACCCCAGTTGGACACCATTGTTTGTATCCATAAAAGGCCTGGTCACCGAAGTTGGCGGACTGATGACCCATGGAGCAGTTATCGCTCGTGAATATGGCATACCGGCAGTTGTCGGGGTGGAGAATGCTACCCGGCTGATCAAAGACGGACAGAGAATCCGTGTAAATGGAACAGACGGATATATAGAAATACTATAAATTGAGGCGCTTTTTATTAGTGACGATGCAAATTCATTTAATATTCCATTATACTACCCGGAATATAGTAGCCCCATAATTATAAAAAAGATCTAAAAACAATTTAAGATTACAATCTTTTATTAATTCTATTTACCWTTAATAAACCAAAGACAACCCATTGTTTAAACCTTATCTGCATCCATATGAAAATTACAAATCACTGGTTAGAAGCCGACTCGAACGGCGAAAAAATAAAAATTTCTAAATCCGGAAATGTCAGAGATCCTATAGATCCCGATTATTTGGTAATTCATTATACCGCCACAGATACTGCACAGTCAGCAATAGACTGGTTTATGGACACCCGGTCGAACCCCGATAAAATTGCGGCCCATATTGTATTAAATACCGATGGCACAATTACACAGCTGATACCTTTTAATCACAGGGCAAATCATGCCGGTACCAGCACCTGGGATGGGGTAGATAGTTTTAATTATCATTCCATAGGGATAGAAATTGTAAACCCTGGTTTTGTGGAAAAGCTGGCAGATAATACTTTTAAACGCGCTACAGATGATGGTGTAAAAATTTATCCGGCTACCGATGGCGATAAGTTTATGAAAATTGATCATAAGCATAAGTTTTGGACAGGTAAAAACAACCATTACTGGCGTATTTTCCCGGATGCTCAGCTACAGGCTCTATACAAGCTTTGTAAGGTATTATTTGACACGTATCATTTAATAGCAGCCGTGGGGCATGACGATATCTCTCCGGCACGTAAGCCAGATCCCGGACCAGCATTTCCCTGGGATACATTTAAAGCAAATGTATATGGCAGTACTAACAACACTGGTAAAATTTATACGGTAAACACAGAAGGCACTAATTTTAGAGAATCATTTTCTACCAATGCCACTGTACTTAAAAAATTAACAAAAGGTTATGAAGTCGGCTTGATAGAAACAAACGGACAATGGAGTAAAGTATACCTGGTAAACAGCCAGGCCGAAGTATTGCAAAATGTGGATGGCAAGTTAAGGAGCATTAAAACCATAGGATGGATATTTAGCTCATTATTATCTTTAAAAGCTGGCCAGTAAGCATTTGACAGGCTACCCTATGGTTCCCCTTATTCTTCAAGATACTGATTAGCTTTATGTCCTTGGTCTTTGCGGGCTTGTAAACCTTTATAACGCATTTTTTTAGTCATCGCCAGCGATCCGTCAGCTCACCATTCCACGATTACCGATCTTGGAAGATCCCTGGTATCTTTTCCCTCATATTTCCGAAACAGGACGCGTAAGTATAACGCTGAGAAGGATTATAAGTAACTTTTTTATGAAGATAGTCAGCATAAATCATTTAACGGCGCAAAATCAGACCAAAGAATAATTTTATTCTTTAATTTGGCTCTTCATAAGAAGAGTATCCTATTTTGCTATTATACCTGAAAAATTAAGATAAATATGCTTTTGGTTTTAAATATAATTTTCCTGCTTTCGTTCCTGGTTTTTGCCTGGTTAAATCTGAATGATGTTGATTGGTACTTATGGGTACCCATATATCTAAGTGCTGCTGTATGTTGCGGGATGGCTGCTTTTGGTAAGTTTTACCCTGTTATTTATCTTTTACTCACAGCCTTTTATCTTGTTTATGCAGCAATTCTATTTTTTCAAAAAGACGGTGTACGCGACTGGATAACCAAATATAATAAACCCAGTTTGGTTGAAAGCATGCAGGCAACCAAGCCCTATATCGAAAAAACAAGGGAGTTTTTTGGTTTACTTATTATTGCCGGGGCATTGCTTATTAATTATTTTGCGCTTTAACAAACGGTTATGACCACCTACAATAAAGAGGAATTAAACGCTGCGATCGTGGACATAATCCAGGATAATATCAACCCGGTTTCCTGGGCCTGGCTCGGTGCAAAAAGCAATACAATCAGTAATTTAGCGCTTAATACCGCATTTACCATTGCGCCGCGTAAAACAGGCAAAGCAATCATAACTTTAACGCAGAAGCAACACGAATTATTAGCATCTATCAGACCAGGTTTTACAATCGATTACTGGACCGCTGACAGGCTTAGCAGGGTTTGGTTGTTGACTAAATATAATCATACCGATCACGACCGTTATTTCCAGGTGATTGAAAACCTTTTTTCGGTTGCCGAAATGAATGAACAAATTGCTTTATATTCTGCACTTCCGGTATTGCCGTACCCCCAACTATGGGTTAAACGCTGTATGGAAGGCATCCGAAGTAATATAGGCACCGTGCTGGAAGCCATTATGTACGATAATCCTTATCCGGCAGAAAACCTGGAAGAACCGGCATGGAATCAAATGATTTTAAAAGCTTTTTTTACAGAAAAACAGGTAAACAGGATATACGGCCTGGACCAAAGGGCTAATGAAGAACTTGCCCGCATATTAATCGACTATGCCATGGAACGCCATGCAGCCGGGCGGAAAGTAGACGATATGCTTTGGTATCTGGTTGGAAAATTTGTTGACCAGGCGCGATTGAGCGATATAAAGCAAGGAAAATTTTAGAAAAATTAAGAAAAATCGAGAATTATAAGATATTGATCATATAAAAATTAAACAAAATGTGTTGCAGCCATAATATAGAGGAAAGAAGTGTGCCATCGGTGCAATCTGCAGAGAAATTTGATATGGATTTAATAAAGGGAATGAAATTCTTTGATCCACATGTTCATATGACATCGCGCACTACCGACGATTACCAGGCCATGGCCGACGCGGGAATAGTTGCTCTTATTGAACCTTCCTTTTGGCTGGGGCAGCCGCGTACGGGAGTAGATAGTTTTAAAGATTATTACAGCAGCCTGGTTGGCTGGGAAAGGTTTCGTTCCTCGCAATTTGGAATAAAGCATTATTGCACCATAGGGCTCAACTCAAGAGAGGCAAATAATGAAGCCCTGGCCGAACAGGTTATGGAAATGCTGCCGTTATTTATGTATAAAGATGGCGTGGTTGGAATTGGCGAAATAGGATTCGACGACCAAACCGCAGCAGAAGAAAAATATTACCGTTTGCAGCTCGAACTGGCAAAGGAAGCCGGTTTACCTGTACAAATTCATACACCTCACCGCGATAAAAAACGGGGAACCCAACGCAGCATGGATATAGCCATTGAACATGGGCTCGATCCGTATATGGTAATTGTTGACCACAATAACGAAGAAACTGTAAAAGAAGTGCTGGACAGGGGCTTTTGGACGGCCTTTACCATTTATCCGTTTACTAAGATGGGAAATCAGCGCATGGTTGAAATCACGAAGCAATATGGTTCGGAAAGGATCATGGTTAATTCTGCAGCCGACTGGGGCATTAGCGATCCGCTGGCGGTACCAAAAACTGCAGCTTTAATGAAGCTCAATGGAATAAGCGACGCCGACATAGAATTGGTTACCTATCGAAACGCCATAACCGCTTTTGCTCAAAGCGGGCAAATTAACGAAGCCGACTTTGTTGCGGCCATTGATCAAAGCGCCAGGTTTGAAGGAAACAGTATTTTACGGGGCGGCCAACAGCCCCGCATCAATAAATCCTCTATTATTATTAGCTGACGGTGTTGAAAAAAATATTGGATTATTTACGGATGATGCGCCCCGCCAACGTTGTAACCTCGGTTGCGGATGTGCTGGCTGGCGCAGCCATAGCGGGTGCTTTTTCACAAGTGGCTTTCAAAGATCATTTACAGGCCATTATTATGCTTTGTTTTTCCACAGCATGCTTATATGGTGGCGGTATAGTGTTTAATGACGTTTTTGATGCCGAGCTGGATAAGATCGAACGCCCGGAACGTGCTATCCCAAGCGGCCGTATCAGTCTTGTGCAGGCAGCGGTATTTGGCAGCGCTCTTTTATTGGCAGGGGTTATAGCTGCTGGTATGGTTAGCCTGGTATCAGCATTATTGGCAGCAGGAATCAGCTTTTTTGCCTTGTTGTATAACAAGATCAGTAAGCATCACCCCTTTTTTGGTCCGCTTAACATGGGGTTATGCAGGGGTTTAAATTTGCTTTTAGGTATCAGCATAGTAACAGTTGCTTTAACGCAATGGTATTTTTTCGCAATTGTGCCTATCGTTTATATCTTTTCAATTACCATGATCAGTCGCGGAGAGGTGCATGGCGGCAGCAAGCGAAATTTATACATTGCCGCGCTTTTGTATGGTATAGTAACCGCTTTTATCCTTTACTTTTCCTACCTGAATAATAAATTGCTCCTATCTGTTATTATCCTTATACCATTTTTGTGGATGATCTTTAAACCATTGTTTAAGGCAATTCAAAATCCTATAGGTAAAAATATTGGCGGGGCAGTTAAAGCCGGCGTTATTTCATTAATACTGATGGATGCTGCATGGGCGGTAACATTCAGCACTGTTTATACTGCATTAATGATAGCCTGTTTACTGCCATTATCAATCTGGCTGGCAAAATTTTTTGCCGTCACGTAATTACATTAATTAAAAAACGTTTTTTCTGTATATGAAGCATTTATCTCAATCTTTTTCTGTAAAGTTTGAATACCAGGTTTATTTTACCACTGGCCTTTTTAATAAAACCAACAACTTATTTAACGACTTTTTACAAGGTTCCGGCACACCGGCTTCATTACGTAAAATACTTTTTGTTGCCGATAAAGGCGTTCTTGACGCGCACCCTAAGCTGATAGCAGAAATACAGGAATATTTTGCCTTTAGCAACCATGTCCGGCTTATTCCGGATATTTTGGTTGTACCGGGTGGTGAGGTAGTAAAAAACGACATAACTTATTTTGACAGCGTTGTTGAAGCTGTTAATACCTATGGCATCGACAGGCACTCCTATATTGTAGCTATTGGTGGTGGCTCGGTGCTCGACATGGTGGGTTATGCTGCGGCGGTATCACATCGTGGCATCAAACATATACGTATACCAACCACGGTGCTCTCGCAGAATGACTCTGGAATCGGGGTAAAAAATGGAATTAACTTCTTCTCCAAGAAAAACTTTTTAGGAACATTCATGCCTCCGGCGGTAGTTTTTAATGATGATGATTTCTTAAAAACATTAACCGATCGCGAATGGCGTTCAGGAATTTCTGAAGCGGTAAAGGTTGCTTTATTAAAAGATGAGCAATTTTTCAACTGGATTGAAAAAAATACCGGAGCATTGGTTCAACGCGATATGGAAACAATGAATTACCTGGTATGGAAGTGCGCACAACTCCATATGGAGCATATTGCCGGCAACGATCCCTTTGAAAGCGGATCATCACGCCCGCTTGATTTTGGGCATTGGAGTGCACATAAGCTGGAGTACCTGAGCAATTTTGAAGTACGCCACGGTGAAGCAGTGGCCATGGGCATTGCACTGGATACCGTTTATTCTGATCTTTCGGGCCGTTTACCATCTGCACAAAGCACCAGGATAATCCAAACCTTGCAAAGCCTTGGCTTTGAAGTTTCACATCCTTTATTGCAAATAGATAAAGACAACAGCCCAATATTAGCCGGACTGGAAGAATTTCGGGAACATTTAGGCGGGCAACTAACCATTATGCTGCTTAACGCTATTGGCGAAGGCGAAGAAGTGCACGAAATTGATACCAACCTGTTAAAACAGGCTGGCGAAAAATTAGCGCAGATGCATAAACTTCAATTGCACTAATCATCTACATTTATGAAACTTACAGCAGGGCATTTAACCTATTGCACCAATATACACGCCGGCGAAAACTGGGCTGATCATTTCGATGCTTTGAAACTTAGCTTTCCCGAAATAAAGCAACAACTATCACCGGATGCACCAATGGGTATTGGGCTGCGGTTATCTAATATTGCCAGTATCGAGCTACTCCAGGGCGATAATCTGCGGCAGTTTAAACAGTGGTTACAACTTCATGATGCTTACGTGTTTACAATGAATGGCTTCCCGTATGGCGGGTTTCATCATGTTATAGTTAAAGACCAGGTGCACGCCCCCGACTGGACAACCAGCGACCGCGTGGCTTATACCATTAGGCTATTCCATATATTGGCTGTTTTGCTGCCCAACGGCATGGAAGGCGGTATATCAACTTCGCCGTTAAGTTACCGCAATTGGTTTGATAGCGAGGCGGCACTTGAAGCGGCCAAATCAGCGGCCACAAAAAACATATTACAGGTAGCTGCAGAACTGAACATCATAAAGCAAAAAACAGGTGTTAAATTACATTTGGATATAGAACCCGAGCCCGATGGGATCCTGGAAACAGGGAAAGAGTTCATCGAATGGTTTGAGCGGGACCTGCTGCCGCAAGGTGTTGGTTTTTTTGAAAAGGAATATAAAATACCAGCTGCCGAATCGCAACAGCTCATCAGGGATCATATAAATTTATGTTATGATGTTTGCCATTTTGCCATAGGTTACGAACCGCATGAACTCATCATTGATGAATTAGCCCAAAAAGGAATAAAGGTGGGTAAGATACAGATCAGTGCTGCACTTAAAGCAACATTTGATGCATCGCGCGCCAATAAAAAGGCAATCCTGGCAGAGTTTGAAAAATTTAATGAAGCTACCTACCTGCACCAGGTTATTGCCAGGCTTGCCAACGGGGAATTGTTGCGCTACCCTGATTTGCCCAATGCATTAACAGCAACTGATGATGCTCATGAATGGAGGGCGCATTTTCATGTACCCGTATTTTTAGAGAATTTTGGACTGCTTCAATCCACACAAGCCGATATTATAAAGGTATTAGCCATCCAGGAGCAAAACCCTTTTACCGATCATCTTGAAGTTGAAACTTATACATGGGGGGTATTACCGGATGCTTTGAAGATTCCCCTTACTCAATCTATTATCAGGGAACTTGAATGGGTTAAATATAAATTAACAAACTGATTTGGCATTATGAATAAAACGGTTGTTATTGATATTGTAGGCTTATCTACCGCTGTGATTGGCGAACATACGCCTTTTTTAAAAGCGTATATCGCCCGAAAAAACTTAAATACTATTGAGCCACTTTTGCCGGCCGTAACCACTGCCGTGCAATCAGCCTATCTTACAGGGAAATATCCATCTGAAAATGGCATCGTAGGTAACGGCTGGTATGACCGTATTGACAGCGAAATTAAATTCTGGAAACAATCAAACAAGCTGGTAAGCGGAGAAAAGATATGGGATAAGGCAAAAAAAGAAGACCCTTCTTTTACCTCATCGATGATGTTTTGGTGGTATAATATGTATTCTACCGCCGATTATTCGGTAACACCCCGGCCCAATTATTTAGCCGACGGTAGGAAGATGCCTGATTGCTATTCGCACCCTGCCGAACTGCGTGATGTGCTCCAGGAAAAGCTTGGGCAGTTTCCGCTGTTTCAATTCTGGGGGCCAGGGGCAAATATCAAATCGAGCAAATGGATAGCAGATGCATCAATGTATACCGATGACCTGCACAACCCTACCCTTACATTGATTTATCTTCCGCATTTGGATTATTGCCTGCAAAAGTTTGGGCCCGATGAATCAAAAATAGCCAAAGAGCTTGGAGAAATAGATGCCCTTGTTGAAGAACTGGTTACTTTTTATGAAAAGAAGAAAGCACGTATCGTCCTGTTGTCCGAATATGGTATAGCCCCGGTAAGCAAGCCCATACATTTAAACCGTTTATTCCGCGAGCATAACCTGGTACAGATACGTGTGGAACGCGGCTTAGAACTGCTTGATCCCGGCGCATCCAAAGCGTTTGTAGTTGCTGATCATCAGATAGCCCATGTATACATTAATGACCCATCGGTAACGGAACAGGTAAAAACTTTATTAAAAACAACACCGGGTATCCAGCTTGTGCTTGACCGTAAAGAGCAGGCCGCTTATCATATAAATCATGAACGTGCCGGCGACCTGGTATTAATGGCTGATGAAAGTTGTTGGTTTACCTATTATTTTTGGCTGGATGATGCCAAAGCACCTGATTATGCCCGCGTGGTTGACATTCACAAGAAACCGGGCTATGATCCTGTAGAAATGTTTATGACCTCAAAAGCCCGTGCAGGATACAAACTGCTTCGTAAAAAAGCCGGATTTAGGTATGTAATGGATGTTATCCCCTTAGATGCCACATTGATTAAAGGGTCGCATGGGCGGACTGGTGTTCCTGAAAAGTATAAACCAGTATTAATAACCGACAATAAGATTTTACAGGATCATATTGCTCCGGTTGATGTTTTTGACATTATCTGGAAACATTTAACAATGAAATAGCAAATTGAAGCGCAAAAACGATAAAATGAGGTGATTGATTATCCCCTCATTTTATCAAAAAATGGCGTTTTTCTTTCCTGCACGCAGGTTGCAGCATACAGGTATAAAGCGGCGCTCCAGCTTTGCCAGTCAACCCCCATTACCTGGCCATTCTGCGCCTTTATCCATTCATTAAAGCCAAACTCAAGATTTTGGTCCTGGGATAACCTTACCAGTTTGGTTAGCTCCATCAATTTTTGCTCTGCAAGCCGATACCGTTTAGCAGCAACAAGCGCCGCAACATAAAACCCACATATAAACGGCCAGATTCCGCCATTGTGATAATTGCCGGGCATGTTAAAGTTCTCGTAGCGGGGATGCCAGTCAGCATCACCAGGCAGCACAAAGGGGAAAAAATTTGGCGGAATGTCAGCAGCCAGATCGCCTTTTTCCTTCATAAGCCTGCATTCTTCTTCTACCCAGGCTATAATTTCTTCAGCTTTTGAAACAGATACCAGGCCGGCAAGAATAGCCATACTATTACCCAGCAGATCAAACCGTTCGCTAAAATGAACCTTGTATGACCAGAAAGCATAATACGGCTTGCTTTTAACTTTAAGCCCTTCGTGTTTGTGAAACGGGATGTAATCCTCAATGGTAAACCGTTTCATTTCTTTGCACATCTGGTCTGCCCGCTCATCCTGCCCAAGCAGGCGCAGGTAACTGTAAACAACCGTATTTACAAACAAACCATATCCTAATACCCATTGCTCATCGCGCCAGTCGCTGGTTGGCTGCTGGGCAACCATTATCCGGTCAGACGGGCTTTGATACTCCATCCAGGTCAATGATTTTTGCACGGCGTCTTCTAAAAAATCTGCCTCGCCTGTCAGCTCCCTGAATATGCCAACTCCCATTAAAAACAATGGCGTAGTATCGCTTGCACCCCGGTCATCTTTATCATGTACCAGCGAAGTTATATGGCCATGACTGGTTTGGTTTTTTGCAAGCGTTTGTAATACTTTACGGGTGCTTTCAATAAGGTGCTTGTTACCGCTCACCGCTATGCCTAAAATAGACAACATCAGGTCGCGGGTGTAGGGCTCAGGGTATCCCCATCCGGCGGTACGCGGTAAACCATGAAATGGTCCATGCGAATTATGGATCAAAATTTCGGTAGCGGCTTTTTTTGCTGCTTCAATCTCCAACCAGTTTACTGTTTCCATAGCTTGCTCAATTTAGGATATCCTTAATTTACGGGTCACTGTTTCAACAAATTTTTTGGCTACTATCCTGTAATCAAAATTCTCAACCACCCGTTTTCTGCCTGCCTTACCCAACTCAATCCTTTTTAAGGGGTGGTTCATCAGCTCAAGTAAAGCTGCAGCTATATCATCTACGTTTGCCCGATAATCTACCGTACGGGGGATATCAAATTCAACAATATGATTCTCCTCATAGCCTGCAGCTTTTCCTAAGGTAACCTGGTTTACCACAATATGCTGTGCTATATTAGCAAGCAGGGCAGTTTCGCCGTCAACCATTGTATCCAGCATACCCATCGCTTTCATGGATATAACCGGTTTGTGGCAGGCATTTGCTTCCACTTGCGACATACCAAAACCTTCCAAACGCGAAGGTGCTGCATAAATATCACACGCCCCCATTAAATAAGGTATAAAATTCCGCGATACAATGCTGTTTGCATAAACCACGCGTTCTTCAATACCCAGCTCCCGGGCAAGTTCCCGGTCAGCCTGGTTTTGCAGATCAGTACGTGGCTGTGGCCATACCTTGCAAACATATTTCCAGGGGGGTACTTTGTCTTTTATTAGGGCAAGCGCGCGCATTACTTCCTGCGCGCCCTTTGATGCTGCATCCCCGCCAATGGTAAGCAGCATCAATTCAGCAGGCGATATACCCAATGATGCTTTTACTGCTGCAATTTTCGGATCATCATTTTCACGGGGTATAAAAGCATCTGTATCACAACCCACGGGTAACACCTCAATATTTTCAACGCTTATTCCATCGCGCACATACATTTCCTTTACCCAGTTTGAAGTGACCAAAATCAACGGTAACTTATTCAACACATCCTGGTAATTGGCAATATAACCGTTGGCAACTAACCAGGGAACAGGCTGAACTCCAAATTTCTGCGGATGGAGGATCAGATCAGGCGTATGCCCCCAATAACCAATACCCGTTACCACGTCGGGTTTAAACCAGCGGTAATACCATTCCTTTTCCTGCGGGGATTCGCAATTTACAGCAAAGGTCTCCACACCCATTTCAATCAGGCCCTTGTAAAGCAGTTCACCTTGCGTTGCCAAACCGCTGGGAGACGGGGGATAATCATATAATAATAAAACTTTCATATATTATCTGTTAACCAACCAATCATAGGCCTGGTCGGCGCTTAAAAATTGCCAGAAGGCCTCTTCCCCTGGGGTAGTTTGCGCTTCCCAACTGTCCGGATTAAATCCGTATATATTTGTAATAATGTTATATTTCCTTTGCCAAATTTCATACGGTAATTCATAAAAAACAGGTGCGTTTTTTATCGCAACAGGAAAATGAGCCCTTTGATGATCTTCAAAAGCAAAAGGCCAAAATTCGCTGGTTGTCAATTTACCCGAGTGCCATAAACGGATAACGGCGCTGCCTATTTCCTCATGTCGGCGGTGCCTGGTATATTCCCCGTAAATACTATGGGTTATAATAAGGTCAAAGTGGTTCAACGGCAATAATGCAAGAATTGCATTTTCTACTTCGTGCTCTGGCAGTGGGCTTTGTTCGGGGCTATCATCCATATCCCCCATCGCGCCGTTTGCACCTAAAATATTTATTACATTTTCAAATTTGGGAGCGCGGTCGGGGTCGTTTTTCCGGCAAAGGCTGGCAATAAAACACTGCCAGTAAGCATTGCTTAAAATAGTCCCCCCGGCCCACAAGGTCTCATCATCCGGATGTGCCACAATAATGGCCACTGTCTTTGTTTTTTTGTCCATCAGGTCAATAAAAAACACTTATTCCCGTAAATAGTTTTTAAAGATTACGCCATGCATGTGAGTGGGCGTCCTGTGAAGTTGGGTAGTGGTGAATGGAGTTTTCACGTATTTTTTGTTTTTTATATACCCAAAACTGTCGAAAAGCGGGTATACAAAAGGTAGTCCGGGTAAATAAAAATGGTGCTAACTTTTCAGTCAACACCATTCTTGTTTTACTTGTTTCTTTTTAAGCGATGCCATTTTTCAAGTGCTTCCTTTTGAAGCAATTTGGTACGCTCTATTGCTAACCCTTGTTCGTCTTTTTCACAAAGCGGTCCTTCGGTTTTTATTACCGGTGCCCTTGGCTGGTTTGAAACAGCCGATTGATTTCTCTTTAATAACATAGCCTTTAGTTTTGTGTTAAACATTATCCGGCGACTGTTCGTCATGGTCCTTGTGAGCCTCCGGCTTAAGTTCCGACTGTATCAATTCTTTCTCAAATTTCTTTTCGTCCTTGATGTTCCTTTTGATCAGCCAGATTACCAGTATAGCCATCAGGACGATAAACAGACCGATCCACCAATAATTGATATCCATGACCTTTAAATTAGTGCATATTTATAGTGTTAACTCGGTGTATTTCTTTTTTCGTTTATACCAGGAGACCTGTTTCCTTACCACCTGGTAAAGCTGATCCAGGTCGAATGGTTTTTTAAGATAATCATCAAAGCCCAGCTCCCGATAATGTGCATCAATGTTGTTATCGCAGCTTATAGCAATTACCGGCAGGCCTGGAAAATGCGACTTGATCCATTGGCAAACCTGCTTGCCGGAGTGATTACTGAGCCAGCAGTCCAGCAGCACAAGCTTTGGGCGGTGCTGCCTGATCATATCCAGAACATTTTCGTTTTGATCAGTCAGGCTGTAAACACGGAATCCCTCCATTTGTAGAGCGATACTGAGCACATCTAAAGTGGCAGCATCGTTTTCTTGTACCATGATCGTTTCCATAAGCTTTATTTTTTTATCAATAAACAATAGAAACACCGGCAGAAATAATTTTGGTGTTGGTTGAATAAATGGTATGATTTTAACGTAGTGTTTGCCCCGTTAGTATATAATTAACAAAGAAAAAATCAGTCCCTTAATATGGGTTAAATTTGGGTACGCACCAGGCAAGGCCCCGAATCATTAGTGACACTAAAACATTCCATTTTTCAGGCTGTTAATTTAAAAAAGGAGGTTTTATGCCCTGGTATAACGGAGATTACCCGCCATCTTATAAAAATCAGCCAAAAAAGCTTCGGGAAAAGGCGGTAGAGATTGCAAATGAAGTGTTGAAAGATGGCGCTGAAGAAGGCATCGCCATTGCTACAGGATTGAAACGTGCGCGTCAGTTTTTTGCTAACCGAAAGAAAAAGGAAGCTAAATAACTACCCGAAAAGTTAGATTGACCCGGGCTGTCGTTGGGTTAGCGGATTTAGATATTCCAACAATTCTTTTGGCAATCTCGTGCGCTGTCCGGCTTCTGCAAAAAAACGCAGCTGTTCCATATAAGTCCCTCACCTCTCCCCTTTTAAACCGTTTCTACGTAACCAATGATGAACCTCGCCAGTTGTTCCTGTTCCGCAACGGTGAGTATTTCGCCATCATAAATCCAGTAACCCTGTGCATCAAACAATATCCTGCCTAAGTAATCAGGGTTATCTTCAAAGGCAGTATACAAGTGATAGCACAGCACAGCTCCCTTACTTTCCGTATCGGGCATTACCCGCACAATCTCGTCAGGGCCGCTTTTACGTTTAATCCATGCTTTTGCTTCTTTGGTCA
Source organism: Mucilaginibacter sp. P5_A4 (assembly GCF_056400605.1). Lineage (NCBI taxonomy): Bacteria > Pseudomonadati > Bacteroidota > Sphingobacteriia > Sphingobacteriales > Sphingobacteriaceae > Mucilaginibacter > Mucilaginibacter sp. P5_A4. The sequence continues at coordinate 82,286 of NZ_JBFUKX010000010.1, forward strand.
ACTCCATATTCTTCATCATGATAAAACAAATGTCAAAATTATTTTTTAATTCTTCATATAAATTGCTAAATTTATTAGCAATTTTACATTTCCAAATTGAACGTGTATGCCCGATACCAAAAAAAATATCATCAGTCAGCTCCGAAAGGATATTTTGCTTTTGGAGGGCTTTAAGCCGCCGGCAGCAGGCGCTGCTTCTGTTATGGGGTTGGGATCAGTCGAAGCCGCTTTTCCTAATGGTATTTTTCCGACCGGAACAGTACATGAATTTTTAGGCACAGAAACGGAGCAGGCTGCGGCTTGCGGTGGCTTCATGGCCGCGTTATTAGGCAGGCTGATGCAAAATGATGGTATAGGCGTATGGATCAGCACCTCCCGGAAACTATTTCCCCCTGCCCTCAAGGCATTTGGCATCGAGCCCGACCGGGTAATTTTTATCGATCTTCAAAAAGAAAAAGATGTGCTTTGGGCAATGGAAGAAGCCTTGAAATGCGAGGGGCTCGCTGCTGTTATCGGGGAAGTGCCGGAGATTAGCTTTGCGCAATCACGAAGACTGCAACTGGCGGTCGAAACCAGCAGGGTGACTGGCTTTATCCTACGTACTGATGCCCGTAAACTAAGTACTACAGCTTGTGTTGCCCGGTGGCAGATCACTTCAATACCAAGTGAACCGGAAAACAATATGCCGGGCATAGGTTTTCCGCGCTGGCAGGTGGAGCTGCTAAAAGTCCGTAACGGCAATCCGGGCGCCTGGCAGATGGAATGGGCAATAGACCGGTTTATACCTATCCACAAACCTGCCACCGAAAATGAATTACCACTGCAACCATTAAAGGCCGGTTAATATGCAAAAGCGTTTTGTTACCATATGGTTTCGTCATTTACTTACAGACTGGCTTACCCTCCGCAAGCCTGAATTAAAAGGCGTGCCTTTTGTATTTGCCGCACCCGATCACGGCCGCATGGTTATTACTGCAACAAACAAAGAGGCAGTATTACAAGCGGTTACTATCGGTATGGTAGCGGCTGATGCCAAGGCCATTGTTCCCTGCCTGCAGGTGATCGATGACATTCCCGGCAAAGATGTAAAACTGTTGACATTATTAGGCGGGTGGTGTATCCGTTATACACCTTTTGTAGCAGCCAACCCGCCGGATGGGCTGATACTTGATGTTACCGGCTGTACCCATTTATGGGGTGATGAAAAAGGTTTTTTAAAAGAAGTGCTTACCCGGTTAAGAGGTAAGGGTTTTGATGTACGGGCAGCAATGGCCGATACCATTGGTACCGCGTGGGCTGTTGCCCGGTTTGGGCAGGTTAAAGCCATTATTGAGCCCAACGGGCAAACTGAAGCTTTGCTGCCCTTACCACCTGCCGCGCTTCGCCTGGACAATATTATTACGGAGCGCCTGCAAAAATTAGGGTTTCGCAGCATTCGCAGCTTTATTACCATGCAGCGCTCTGCTTTGCGGCGGCGTTTTGGGCAAAACCTGCTTTTGCGGCTTGACCAGGCTTTGGGCCAGGCAGAGGAAGTAATTCAGCCATTGCAACCTATTGAACCTTACAGCGAACGGTTGCCTTGCCTGGAACCGATCAGGACAGCTATCGGGATTGAAATTGCGATTACACGCTTACTGGAAATGCTTTGCCTGCGTTTAAAACAGGATGGTAAGGGGCTGCGGACAGCCATTTTAAAATGCTACCGGATTGACGGCAAAGTAGAACAAATAGCCATCGGCACTAACAGCGCTACCCACCATATTCCGCATTTGTTCAAATTGTTTGAATTGAAAATTGCAACTATAGAACCCGCTTTAGGCATCGAGCTGTTTGTAATGGAAGCGCCGAAAGTAGAAGATGCATCCATAGTACAGGAAGCTTTATGGGCAGGCAGCCCCGGCCTGGAAGATACGGCAATTGCCGAACTGCTTGACCGGCTGGCAGGGAAAGTTGGCGCCAATGTTATACACCGTTACCTGCCGGTAGCACATTACTGGCCGGAACGATCGGTTAAAGCGGCCTGTTCACTCCAGGACAAACCGGAGATTGACTGGCGTACCGATAAACCACGACCTATATCATTGCTAAACGTACCCGAAACCATTGAAGTAACGGCGCTGATACCCGATAACCCGCCTATGCTGTTTATTTACAAAGGTAAGGTGCACCAGGTTAAAAAGGCAGATGGCCCGGAGCGTATTGAGCGGGAATGGTGGCTGGAAAACGGCGAACACCGGGATTATTATATGGTGGAGGATACTGATGGCAAGCGTTACTGGCTATTCCGCTTAGGACATTATTCGGGCGACAAAATGCACCAATGGTTTATTCATGGATTTTTTGCGTAAAAGAGGTAAATGATGAGTTACACCGAATTACAGGTCACATCCAATTTCAGCTTCCTGCGGGGAGCTTCTCATCCTGATGAGCTGGTGGAACAGGCTGCGGCCTATGGGTATTTGCGGATTGCCATTACTGACCGCAATACGCTGGCCGGGATTGTTCGCGCCCATGTATCCGCAAAAAAAATTGGTATTTCCATTATTCCCGGCTGCCGGCTGGATCTGCTGGATGGCCCAGGCCTGTTAGCCTACCCTACTGACAGGGATGCTTATAGCCGTTTATCCGGCTTACTAACAGTTGGCAACCTTAGAGCGGAAAAGGGTCAGTGTCATTTATACCGGGCAGATGTGTATGAACATGCTAAAGGCATAAAATTTATTGTTGTACCGCCAGCTTCGCTGAATAACCGGTTTGATTTTGAGAATAATTTTAAAAGCGCTTTAGCAGAATACCGCGAGGCGCTGGGATTGGAAGTTTACTTAGGTGCTATGCGCCTGTATAACGGTGATGATACCAAGCAGCTTTACCAGCTGTCTCAATTAGCAGAAAAGCTGGACATACCGATGGTAGCTACCAATGACGTGCATTACCATGAACATGCCCGGCGGGAGCTACAGGATATTTTAACCTGCGTTCGTGAAAAATGCACGATCCAAAATGCGGGTTTTCTGCTGCATCAAAACGCCGAAAGATACCTGAAACCCATAGCTGAAATGCAGCGCCTGTTCAGGCAATACCCTGATGCTATTTTGCGTACACAGGAAATCGCCGAAGCCTGCCGGTTCTCCTTAGATAGCCTGGAATATGTTTATCCCGAAGAAATAACCAGTGATGGCCGCACTCCTATGGAAGAATTAACCTTTTTAACCTGGCAGGGGGCTGAGGAACGATTTGGTGGAGCTATCCCCGAAAAAATAGAAAATACGATCCGGACTGAACTGGCCTTTATGGAAAAACGAAATCTGGCGGCCTATTTCCTTACGGTTCATGACTTTGTGCGTTTTGCCAGAAGCCAGCGCATCTTATGCCAGGGACGGGGTTCGGCAGCCAACTCGGTTGTTTGCTATTGTCTCGGTATTACCTCCGTTGATCCCTCCAAATTCAGACTGCTGTTTGCCAGGTTCATGTCTGAAGCCAGGAATGAACCACCCGACATCGATGTAGACTTTGAGCATGAACGCCGCGAAGAAGTAATCCAGTATATCTATAACAAATATGGCCGAGACCGTGCCGCCATTGTTGCCACAGTAACGCAGGAGCGGCAAAAGGGTGCAATCAGGGATGTGGGCAAAGCCATGGGCTTATCTGTAGATACCATTAACCGTTTATCCGCTTCTATCTGGGAATTTACCGATGAATGGTTTGAAGGCAAATTACTTACCAGCCAGGGCCTGGATCCCAAAGATCCGTATTTGAAAAAAGTACTGGAATTGACCGGCCAACTCATGGGTTTTCCGCGCCAGCTTGGTCAGCATACCGGCGGCTTTGTCATCACCCAAGGTAAATTATCCGACCTGTGCCCCGTGATGAATGCGCGGATGGAAAACCGTACCTGCATCGAATGGAACAAGGATGATATAGATGCATTGGGATTTTTAAAAGTGGATGTGCTGGCGCTGGGGATGTTGACATGTATACGTAAGGCGTTTGACCTGGCCAAACAGCATTACGGGCTTAACCTAACCTTAGCCAATGTTCCGCAGGATGATCCCGCCGTTTACGAAATGATCAGCCATGCGGATACCATCGGTGTTTTCCAGATTGAAAGCCGGGCACAAATGTCCATGCTGCCCCGCCTGCGCCCCAACTGCTTTTACGACCTCGTGATCGAGGTAGCTATTGTTCGCCCGGGGCCAATCCAGGGTGATATGGTGCATCCCTACCTGCGCCGCCGTAATAAGGAAGAACCGGTGGACTACCCCTCCAAAGAACTGGAAGAAATCCTGGGCCGGACATTGGGCGTGCCTTTGTTCCAGGAGCAGGCTATGGAGATTGCCATTGTAGCCGCAGGCTTTACACCAGCAGAAGCAGACGAACTGCGCCGAAGTATGGCTTCTTTTAAAGCCAATGGCAAGTTGTACCTATACGAAAAGAAAATAGTGGACGGCATGATGGCCAGGGGTTATGAGGAGGACTTTTCCAGGCGGATTTTTAAACAGCTACAGGGGTTTGAGGGCTACGGTTTCCCCGAAAGCCATGCGGTTTCCTTTGCGCTGCTTGTTTATATTTCCTCGTGGCTAAAACATTATTATCCCGATGTTTTTGCCACTGCCTTGTTAAATAGTTTGCCGATGGGCTTCTACCAGCCTGCGCAGATTGTGATTGATGCACAAAAACATGGTGTAGAGGTAAAACCGGTAGATATCAACCTCTCGCAATGGGATAACCTGCAGGAAGAAAAATCAGGCAGGTATTGCGCCGTTCGTTTGGGTTTCAGGCAGGTTGCTGGCTTGCGCGAAGAAGATATTGAGGCCCTGATTGCCGGAAGATTAGCCGGCTACTCTTCGATTACCGCTTTGCGCGATGCTGGTGTGCCGCAGGTGACATTGGAAAAGCTGGCAGACGCGGATGCTTTCTGCTCTTTAGGGCTCGATCGCAGGCATGCTTTATGGGAGGTATCCGCTTTAGGCGACAGACCGGTTGAGCTTTTTAAGGGCCAGCCGTCTGAAAGCGCGACCGAAATACAGGTAGCCCTGCCGCTCATGACAAAAAGCGAACATGTGGTACAGGATTATGCTTCAACGTCGTTATCGCTCAAGGCCCACCCAGTGAGTTTTTTACGCGAAAAATTGAAGTTGCTGCATGTTTTACCGGCAAAAGAACTGGGCACGGCCAAAGATGGCGATTTTGTAAAAGTAGCTGGTTTGGTGCTGGTACGCCAAAGGCCAGGTACCGCAAGCGGTATTTGTTTTATTACGATAGAGGATGAAACCGGAACAACCAACCTGGTGGTTTTTCAAAAACTGTTTGATCAGTACCGCAAAGAGATCTTACAGTCCAAACTCATCATGGTGGAAGGCAGGCTTCAAAAAGAAGGCGAGGTTATCCATGTCGTTTTAAAGCGTTGCTACAATTTTAATAAGCTACTGGGCAACCTCACCGCTGCCAAAAATGAAGACCTGCCGGTACTTACCTTATCCCGCGCAGACGAAAAAAGTGTGCCAGCCATTGCCCAAAAAGATGTTTTCCATAAGGGAAGGAATTTTAAGTAAATTATATAATTGAACCAACCCGTATAACAGGCAAAATGTGGTGGAATTTTTCCCGAAAAGCAGCATTTTTCTGATACAAATCCATGCGGGCAAAGTCTGTTTATACAAGCTTTAATCAAACACTTTTTAGCCAAAATATGTTAATATTTTGATCATAAAGTGATTCGGTATGGAAAAAGAAATTGGCTCACCAAACTTTGAAAAAAGGTTCCTGGAATGCAATGATAAGTTTAATACCATATTTAAGCAGACCAGTGCCGCCAGCAAGATCATTGCGTCGGATTTAACAATCCTAAAAGCAAATAATGCCCTGGCAGAACTACTGGGTTATTCCACCGCAGAAATCGAGGGCTCAAAAATTCTTGATCATGCCTGCGAAGAATATAAACAGCATTGGCATGAATTGCAGATGGAGCTTTGGTCAAAAAAAGTTCCTTTTTTTAAACTCCAGGCTTGTCTTCACAAAAAAGACCGATCCCTGGTATGGGTAAACGTGACAACGATTTTGTTTAAAGATGAAGGCGAAACCTTTGGTTTTACCGTATTAGATGACTACACTGGTTTGAAGCGTTTTGAAGAAAGCGAAAAACGCCTGAATATGGCGCTTAAGTATTCAAAAATGGCGGTATGGGAGCTGGATTTAAAGGACAACACGGTTTACCGTTCAGAAGGGCACGATGAAATATTTGGTTATGATCGGCAGCAGGAAAACTGGAGTATAGAAACATATTTCCCGCATTTGTGGAAAGAAGACCTGCCAAAGTTCCAGGCAGCGATCAACTCCTTACCCGAAAGTGATATGATAGACTTGCAAGTCCGGCTTGTTACCCGGGACGGTTCGGTTAAATGGGTAAATTTCCAGGGGAAAACAGAGACTGATGCTACAGGGAAACCTTTGAAGATATTGGGAACCATCAGCGATATAACCAAAGATAAATTAATAGAACGCCATAAAGATGACTTTATCAGCATTGCCAGTCACGAACTGAAAACACCTATTACCAGTTTAAAGACCTCTCTTCAGCTATTGGACAGGATGAAAGATGGTTTAGCCGACCGGTTAAAAACATTAATTCTTCAAGCGAATAAGAGCGTTAATAAAATTGTTATGCTGGTTGATGACCTGTTAAACGCAAGCAAGACTTATAGGGATCAGCTGGATTTAAAAAAGACAACCTTCAACCTGTATAAGGTCGCAGAAGAATGTTGCAATTATCTACGCGTCGAAGGATTCCCGCAGGTCGTCATTAATGGTTCGAAAGAACTCGAAGTTAACGCGGACGCAGAGCGGATTGAAAGAGTAATTGTAAACTTCCTGGGTAACGCGGTTAAATATGCCCCGGAATCGAAGGAGATCCATATCCGGATTGAGCAAGTTGCGACAACAGTAAAAGTATCGGTAACCGACAGGGGTCCGGGCATATCGGCTGATAAGCTGCCCCTCCTTTTTGACCGCTACTACCAGGGGAATAGCATGGAAAGTCAATATTCCGGCCTGGGTTTGGGATTATTTATAAGCGCAGAGATTATCAGGAAACATGGCGGCGAAATAGGCGTTGATAGTAAGGTGGGAGAAGGAAGTACTTTCTGGTTTAAAATTCCGATATAACGCTTATGCTGCTTGCTTAAGCTTCTATTTTAGGAATATGTTTCCTCAATATCCTGTAAAGCAGATCCAGGTCAAAGGGTTTGGCGATATAACCATCAAAACCAAGCAGGCTGTACTCGTGGTTAATATTACTATTGCAACTGGTAGCAATAACGGGCAGATATGGGTATTTATTCTTGACACTGTGAAGCACCTCCAGGCAGCGATAGCCGGTTAAACGATAATCCAATATGACCACATGCGGCCTGACCCGGTCTATCAGGTCCAGAAAACCTTCATCAAAATCCATTATCGGGTAAACCTTAAAATTTTCCATCTCCAAAGCCTCGGTAAGGATTTCTAAAATAGCTTTGTCGGTATCCTGTACAATTATCGTTTCCATACCTGTATGGTTTAAGTAAATGCCCGAAGAGAAGGGTTTGTAAAGGACTAATTAACTTGATTTCAGGGCCCCACAAAGATATTAATTAAATTATTAAGATACAGAAACGTATACTTCAATCATCTGATTACACCGGCGAAAATCGCCAGGCGCAATAATAATTGGTTTCATATGGACTGCAAAACGATTCTTGCAACGCTCATTGTTACTTTATCACCCGTTTGTTTCCCTTAATATCAAATATAACAATGCTTTTCATGCTATCATCAACCTGTAAAAACCGTGCAGATTGCGACAGGAACGAGTTACCATAATAAAATTCATGTTTTGTCTTTCGCCCGTCGTTATAAATGATCATGGCGTAAGCATCCAACTCGGCGGCGGCTATGGTTTTAATCTTTGCATTTAGCTTAAATAACTTCAAAGCATCCTTGTTCTGGCTGGCAGCTAATAGCATGTTGCCGGTCTTATCACGCAGCTTTACCAATGCTTTTCCATTACCAGGGATATAAATACCACTTTGCAAAATGCTAAGTGGTTTAAAACCGCCTTTACCATCACCTTTTAACATTAAACCGTTCAGGGCATCGTAACGGCCAACAGACGCATCAGCGCCGTAGTCATTGCCATTCATCACCACATCAAGGTTTCCGTCACCATCAAAATCGCCGGTCTCCATGCCATTTAATACAGACACCTGGGCTTCAACCGGTAAGGGAATGAGTGCGAACTTACCATTGCCATCGTTACGTAAATAGCATGATTTTAACAGGTTGGCTTTGAGCCTTAAGGCCCCGTTTAGTTGTTCGGGCGTGAGCATATCCTGCAGGGTAGCTGTGGCAAATGATTTATAATTGGTATACTTCTTTTTAAGGCTGATCATTTGCTTTAACTGATCTTCGCGCCCATGCAACGGGAACTCCTTTTTATCTCCGGTAACATCAGGAAAAAAAACGGTTGGGATAGTGCTGTAGCCACTGCCATCAAAGTTTTTAGCTGTAATGTATATCGGATACTGGTCGCTGGCTTGTAACAGGCTGTTTTGGCCAAGGTTGCCCACAATATAATCGGTACGCCCGGTATGCCTGAAATCGCCGCCGGTTATGGTATTCCACCATCCCAGTTTATCACTTATGCCCGATTTTGCGGTGGTATTTACAAATCTGCCATGATCATTTTTAAGGAACGTTATGGGCATCCATTCACCGGCCATGATCAAATCTGGCCAGCCATCGTTGTCAAAATCGGTAAACAGCGCATCACAAATCAGCCCGGCGTTTTTTAATGCAGGAGCCGCCTGGGCAGTAACATCGGTAAATTTAATGTGGCCATGTTGGCTATCGTTCCTTAAAATAATGCTGGATACGGGTTGCGGATATTTCCATGGCTCAACCCGTCCTGAAATAAACAGATCGAGCTTGCCATCCTTATTATAATCGCAGGCCCTTACACACAGTTTACTGGTAAAGTTTGTGGGTAGCGCATCTGTTGCCAATGTAAAATTGCCCTTTCCATCATTTAAATAAAGCCTGTCCTGGTATTCGGGGCTATTAGCAGCTGCCTCATAGCCACCACTTGCTGCATACAAATCCAGTTTACCATCGCCATTGGCATCAAAAAGTAATAAGCCGGCGTCTTTATACTTTCCCTGATTTTGCATGCTGTTCTTAAGCAGGTCGCGCTGCACAAATTTACCGTTGGGTTGCTGCAAAAACACCTGGGCCGGAAAGTTGGAGTTGCCGCCTATAACCATATCATCCAGCCCATTATTATCTACATCGCCTACCGCCAAAGCCGGGCAATACTCTGATAGTTTATGCGGTAAAAGTTTTTGAATGTTAAAGTCGACAAAATTAGCATCCTTGCTCACATAGCCTATTCCCAGGGAATCTGTAACTTCTTTAAACAGCGATTTTGTATAAACTTCGGGTAATATCGACGAGTAATTATCTTTAGCATCGGCAATGTTTACGATTATCTTTTGATCAGCCTTTGCATGAAGCAATACCTGCTTTTTGCCCCGGGGCCATTTTATCACTACCGAATCAATCTTGCTCACCCTACCTAAGCCAAAATGGGCAATACCCTGTACGGTTGATAAATATCCCCGGTACGGGTTGTTTTCATAAACCTGTTGCTTGCCTTTATCATAAAATATTGCCACCAAAGCACCCAGACCATTAATATTTTGTTTATCTCCCTTAAAGCCGATTTGCAGGTAATGGGTGCTATCTGATTTCTTTTTATCGTCCCGTGATGTATTGCGGTATACCGATGCTTCATCATTGATATTGTTTACGACCATATCCATAGTGCCATCATTATCCAGATCGACGTAAACTGCCCCGTTAGAAAACGTTGGTGTGCTCAGCCCCCAGCTTTTACTTACATCCCGAAAAGTAAGATCGCCATTATTTTGAAAAGCATAGTTGGGGATCTTAATTTGAGGAATTTGTTCCAGCACCGTTTTCTTGGGGACTGCTGCGTAAGCCTGCTGTCGGTAGGTCATAAAGTCACGGTCAGAAACGTCCTTAGGAAAACCGTTGGTAACGATAAGGTCGCGGAAACCGTCGTTATTAAAATCGGTTACCAGTGGTGTCCAGCTCCAGTCTGTTTGCGATATACCGCTCATAAACCCTACCTCGCTGAATGCCGGGCTGCCTACTACCCCATTCTGGCCTAAACGCGGTCCCTGGTTAACCTGTAACGTATTGCGCACATATTGATACTGCGTTTTAAACATATCAAAAAGCTGGAAGATTTGGTAGCTGTTGGCACCGAGGATCATTTTTTTACGATAATTATCCTCGGGGTTCATATCCAGCTCTATCACATCGGCCAGGCCATCGTTATTAATATCCACAATATCCTGCCCCATGGCGTTGTAAGACGTGTGCTTAAAATATTCTTTTGACCTATCGGTAAAGGTGCCGTTATGGTTGTTGATATATAAAATATTACTGGATACAAAATCATCGGATACATAAATATCTTTCCAGCCATCGCCGTTAATATCAACGGTAGTAGCGGCATGGCCAAAGCCATCTAAATTGATGCCTGCCTGCCCAGATACATTATGAAATACGGCATGATGTAGGTTTTCGTCCCAGTCATTACGGTACAGTTGCCCGGTGCTGCTGTTGCTGGCGCGGGTAGTCTTGCCAAAAACGTTGGGGTAATAGGCCGATGACGCGGTATTAACGGTAAGATACATATCCAGGTCGCCATCGTTATCGTAATCAAAAAAGCTGGCCATGGTTGATTGTTTGGTCAATTCCAAACCATACGCCTTGGCTTCATCTTTAAAATGAGGGATACCATCCTTATCAAGCCCCTGGTTTATGTATAAAATATTTTTTCGGCGCGATGAATCGGGATAAATGGTATTACATACGTAAATATCAGTTAATCCGTCGTTATTAATATCAACAACGGCAACACCGCGGCCCCAACGGCCCATGCCGCTTACACCGGCAGCATTGGTCATATCCTCGAATTTAAAATCGCCTTTATTAAGATACAAGCGATTGGATACCAGGTTGCCCGTAAAATACAGATCCTGTAAGCCGTCGTTATTAAAATCGCCAACGCCTACGCCTCCTCCATTGTAAATGTTGGTTAGATCCAACGGATTAATAGTATCATTCTCGATTATTTCATTGTTAAAATGAATACCCGAGTGAGATGAGGAAATTTGTTGAAAGAGCGTTTCCCTTTTGCAAGAAAATACACTTAACAGACAGCAAACAAACAAAGCTTTGTATAATATCTTCATATAATTGTAGTGTATATTACACAACTTGCCAAAATTTATAAATCAGCAAAAATGCTGTATCTTTTTTTGATACAGCATTTGTATTAACGTAAATAAATAATTTTAATTAATAGCCCGGATTTTGGGTAAGGTTTGGATTAAGCCCCCTTGCCTGTTGCGGGATGGGTAATATATCACGTCCGTCTGGTAAAGCAGTGCGCCAAACACCATGCAGCTTTCCATCGGCAGTTGGCCCATATGGATATGGCTGAGGGGTTATAGTAGCATCTGTGCCATAATTAGTATGGATAAAATCCTGTGCATAAGTTTTACCTGTGGTACTTTTGCCAGCTCTGCGCAATAGATAAAATAACGAATATTCACCGGTTAGTTCATGCCTGTACTCGCTTAAAACCATCTGCATCGGATCTGTTATTGCTGTAGTAGGTTTGCCATCAAAAGTAAGCCCATCTTTCATAACTGCCGGGGCCGATCCGCCAAAAGCTCTGTCTCTAACCACTTTAATATCAGCTAAGCCTCCGTTAACATCGCCGGTGCGAATTTTACATTCGGCTCTGCTTAACAATACTTCTGCATACCGCATCAAAATCTGGTTTTGAGCGCCGAAAATAGTCGATGAGCCGTTAGCACCTGTAAGGTTTGGATCGCGCCATTTTTTTGCACAATAATATCCCGAACGTGTAAGGTCATCGCCATACCACGGCTGCCTTAACGCGCCGCAGGTATTGATAATTTTGCCGTCATCGCCGGCGTAAGATGGATATTGTTGTGTAGCATTATCTTTAACACCGTTTGCAAACCCAGCTTGTACTACAGCATAGCCTTTAATACCACCCCATTTGGCAATTATACCCGGGCTTTTAATCTCATCGCCAGGGCCTATAATAGTTACTCCTTTGCGCAAATCACCGTCCTGATATGAATACCACAAACCTGGGTTACCATAGTCATATCCAAAGCCGCTTATTTCATGAGGCCAGCTAAAGTCATCTATCCAGGCAACTTCACCGCCATTTTGCCAGCCGCCATCCCAACTTTGTGAACCTTGAACATCAAACTGGATCTCAAATAACGACTCGTCATTATTCTGATGATCAAACTCATGTACATCAACAAATTTTGGCAATAAATGATAATTTGCCGTAAGCTCGGTATTATTAAAAGCGGCTAATGCAGCTGCATAATCTTTAAGCCACATTTGAGCAGAACCTTCGTAAGCATAGGCGGAGCCTTTTGTAGCGCGCCCCAGATCCTTAGGGTCAAGCGTTGTTTTTGAAAGCAAAAGGGTTTCCGCCTGTTTCATATCGGCTACTACCTGCTTAAACACCTCATCCTGTGTATTACGTGGTGTTAAGCCATTCGTTGATGCTTTCAACTCCAACGGTACACCACCAAAAGTTCCTGCAAGGTAATAATAGCTCATTCCACGTAAAAAGTAAGCTTCACCTAATAACCTATTGCCTAACGCTTCAGTTACTACACCTTTTGTTTTTGCTTCTGCGATGATCTCCAATGCAGAGTTAGCCCTGATAATGTCAACGTAAGCGTTGTTCCAAAAGGTAGACAAAGCTCCAAAATCCGGACCAATAGCATAATAGTTCCATGCTATATCCGCACCATCGTTATACCAGTCATGTGTTTGGAAGTTGGCATAATACCAAATCGATTTTTTTAACAAGTCGCTATTCTGATAACCGTCATAAATGCTGTTTACCAATGCAACAACATCCGACGATTTTTGAAAAGACGCGTCTTTTGTAGACGAGAACGTATTGGTTTGATTTAAAAAGTTCTTTCTGCAGCTAATCGGGATTAGCATTGCAGAGAACATAGTAATGATTACTATATTTTTCTTATTCAGTTTCATATCTAAATATTTTATCTTCCTTATTAAAATGTTACGTTTAAGCCGATGGTATAAAACCTTGATGATGGATAAGTACCGGCATCTACACCATTTTGGGTGGCGTTACCACCTTGTACACCAATTTCCGGATCAAGCCCCGTATACTTGGTGATAGTGAACAAGTTTTGAGAAGAAACGTAAAACCTTACTTTTGATAACGATATAGTTTTTGTTAACGAAGAAGGCAAAGTATAACCTACGGTAAGATTTTTCAGTTTTAAGAAACTACCATTTTCAACCCAGGTACTTGAAGGTAATACGTTACCGTAAGGCCCGTCATTATAATGAATTCTGGCATACCTGTTTGATTGATTAGCTGATGTCCAGGCATTTTGATAGTATTGCTGGCTTATGTTTTCAATACCAACAAAGCCGCGGTTTGAAAAGCTTTCCAAATTGCTCTCCTGGTAGTTTAAAATTTTATTGCCATACACGCCATAGAAATAAGCGTTAAAATCCCATGATTTATAAGAAGCGTCTAACGTAAACCCGCCAAAGAATTTAGGCTGCGGGCTGCCCAGGCTTACCTGGTCATCCGGCGTCACATGCCCGTCGCCATTAACATCTGCGTAATAACGATCGCCCGCGCCTGTTTTAGCCTGCTGATAAAAGGTATTTCCCTTTGCAACAGCCGCTGCATTTGCCGCAGTTATTTGCGCTTGAGTGAAAATACCAATTGTTTTGTAACCATAAAACTCGCCCACAGGCTGACCTATGTTGGTTTTGGTAAACGTAGACCAACCTGGCCCGGTTAAACCCAAGCCGCCAAAATTGGTAACAAATGTAGTTCCAGATGTAATACCTGTAAGTTTATTTTTAATTACAGAAACTGTTAAGCCTAAACCGTAATGAAAACCGCTTACACTATGGTTATAGTTTGCAGCAAACTCCCAGCCCTTATTACTCATAGTACCCACATTTTGAGTTAATGAATTATAACCGGTTTGAGCAGGTGCCGCAAGGCTTAGTAAGAAATCCTGAGATTTTCTGTTAAACCAATCAACTGTAACAGTAAGTTCACCGTGTAAAAAAGATATGTCTCCACCAATATCTGTTTGATAGTCGGTTTCCCATTTCAAGTTTTCATTTGATGGCTGCACTGATGCAATGCCGGCATAGTAAGTACCGTTGCTGCCCCCGGTTTTACCAAACGGATAACCCAGGTTACCGCTGCTTGCCGCCGGCGCGCCCGATGAATATAAGGCCTGGTACTGGAATGGATTAATAGCGCTCTGGTTACCTACTTTACCATAGCTTCCTCTAAATTTCAGGTCATAAAGCCAGTCTACTCCTTTTAAAAAAGATTCCTCTTTGGCTTTCCAAGCGACTGCTCCTGATGGAAACACACCATACTGATGGCCTGGTGCAAATTTAGATGATCCGTCGCGCCTTACGGTACCTGTAATGATGTATCTATCGGCAAATTTATAGCTTAACCTTGCAAATTGCGATGCAAAAGAAACAATGTTTTGACCGTTACCTGTATTTGAACCCGACGGGTTATTTGCCTGCAGTAATAAGTTTGTTCCCTGGTTTAAATCTTTGGTAACATTGTTGTACGGGATAACACTACCAGCCATACCGTTCCAGGTTGTTTCCTGTTCAGACACACCGCCAACAAAGCTGATATTATGCTTGCCAAAAGTTTTATCGTACGACAACGTATTTTCCCAAAGCCAATCGAAGGTACTGTTAATACTTTGACTATATAAAGCATTGCCGGTTGCACCGGCGGCAGCGCCGTACTGATCAATTATACGCGTATCAGATGGCTGAAAAAAAGAGCCTGAATAACCGGTATAATTAATACCTGCCAATGTTTTGATTTTAAGCCCGTCGAAAAGTGTAGCTTCTAATGACGAATTAACCAAAAAGTAATTTGTTCTATTTTTATACTCATTTTTGTTAATGCTATAAATAGGATTGCCATATTTAGCTACATAACTGTAAATTGGATTGAAAAAACCATAATTACCATTCCCGTCGCTTATCTTGTTGGTAACTTTGTTGCCACCATCAAGGGTTGGTGGTAATTGATTGATGTTTCCTAACCCATTACTTCCGGTACCAAATGGAGTTTTTGAATCCTGGAAGCTGTATTTTGAACTGGTTGATGACCGTAGCCATTTAAGAGGTTGATAATCTAAATTATTACTTAATGTAAGTCTTTTAAAGTATGAACCCAGTACTATACCTTTTTGACCAAAATAACCTATAGAAGTTGCCGATTGAACCTTGTCGCTACCACCGCGAATAGCTATACTGTAGTTTTGTGTTAAACCCGTACGATATATTGCTTTTTGCCAGTCGGCATTGGTTAATGCGGATGGATTATTCCAGGCAGGCAATACTGTAAATTGCTTATCCGGGTCGTCAGTTTCCTGTTGTTTTGCCAATGTTGCAAACTGTTGTGCATTCAAAAGTTTATACTCCTGAGGTCTGCTTTGAAAAGCGCTATAGGCATCTACCGTAAGTTGTACGCCGTCTTTTTTACCTTTTTTTGTGGTTACAATTACAACACCGTTAGCAGCCCTTACACCGTAAATCGCTGTGGCCGATGCATCTTTTAATACATCTATAGATGCGATATCACTTGGATTTATGCTACCTATACCGCCGTTTAACGGATAACCATCAACTACATATAATGGACTGTTACCGCCGCTTGCCAAGCTACCTGTACCTCTTATCAATACGGTTATATTACCGCCGGGGCTGGCATCATTGTTAGTTACCTGCACACCTGCTGCACGGCCTTGCAGTGCCTGATCAACCGAAACAACGGGCGCTTTAGCGATGGTTTCTGCCGAAACAGAACTTACCGAGCCGGTAAGGTCTTTACGTTTTGAAGTACCATAACCCACAACTACCACCTCGTTAAGAGCCTTATTTTCCGGAGATAATTTTATGTTTATTGTTGCGTTGCCACCAACTGCCACTTCCTGGCTTGTATAGCCAATGAAGCTAAATATCAGTGTGGCGTTACTGCCTGCGGTAATTGAATAAGCGCCTTCGGTATTGGTGCTTGTTAACGCACCGCCGCCTTTTACCTTTACGGTAACACCCGGTATTGGCAGCCCGTCGTCGGAGCCGGTTACCTTACCGGTAATTTTACTTTGGGCATACCCAGACATACTTACCAGCAATAGCGCTAAGTTGATCCAGATTAAAGCCACAAATTTTTTGATGTGTAGTTTTCCTCTCATACATTATTTTATTAGAATTTGAAAATTGGTTTGTGATCAAAGCGTTTCAATATTTTTTATCAAGCGAAAAAAATTACTGAACCTTGATACCAAATCTATGCAACAGGCGCAATCGATTGTAACACATATGTTAAAATTGATACAACAAATGTTACGCAGTATTAAATACCTAATTGACAATTATTTACAAGCAACACGGAGTAATAAAGGTTAAAAATGCATCATATATAGTATGCTATTGCCCTGTTTTATGGGGTATAAAATGGCCCGGTTTTTATCCTTAAACCATTGCGTTACATTTGTAAAATACAAGGAACAGGCTGCCTGTTTAGCTGCAGCAAGGCGAGGAACCAATGGGCTGGCTTATCAACTGTTAAAACGTTAAAGGGTAGAAAAGCATCCAGAATTTTCGGCTGCTATAATGCATTGACAGGCTTATAGCGGCTATTTTATTAAGACCGGAAATTTCTCAAAGATTTTTGCCAACGAATTTATGCCGGAATATCCTCCTGCTCTTTATTACGCAATTCAATAATATATTCTGAAGGGAGCATACCATATTCTTCGCGGAATACCTTGGCAAAGTAGGCCGCATTGTTAAAACCTACCTCGTAGGCAACATTGGCAATGCTTAGTTTGCTTTTCTCCAACAACTGAACCGCCCTTTTTAAACGGATGGTGCGAATGCAATCAACCGGGGTTTTACCGGTAAGGGCGAGCAATTTCCTGTACAACGAAACCCTGCTGAGCGCCAGGTGACGGCTTAACTCTTCTACCGAAAAATTGGGTTGTGTGATGTTTTGTTCGATAAAATCTAAAGCGTTTTTCAGAAACTTTTCATCTTCAGATACCACCGCCACATCCTGCGATTGTATTTCGACTTGTTTTTGATAGGTTTCTTTAAACGTTTGCTGCATCAGCAGCAGGTTATGAATCTTGGATAGCAGTATCTCGAAATTAAAAGGCTTAATAATATAATCGTTGGCGCCGCATTCCAGGCCGGCCAGTTGCTCCTGTTCACCGGTTATGGCGGTTAACAATATTATGGGGATCTGGGCCGTACGGGAATCTCCTTTTATTTTTTTTGCCAACTCAAGGCCGTTCATTTCGGGCATGGCTATATCGCTCACTATCAATTTTGGGTGCAGGGCAAGCGCCTTTTGCCAACCCTCTTTGCCATTTATAGCCTCAACAATATGAAAATTATTTTTCAGGTTCTCTTTCAGGTAAAACCGCAGGTCGTCATCGTCTTCAACCAATAAAATGGTTGGCTTTTTGTTTGTTCCCTGGATACCATCTGTATTTTTCAATACATAATTTGCCGCTTTTTCGCGCACTGCCGGCGAGGCCGCAGGTTTCTCGATTTTACCCTCAACAGGCAAACTTATAATAAAGCAACTGCCATAGCCGGGCTCGCTTTCTAACTTAATGCTGCCGCCATGCAATTTTACAAACTCTTTGGTGATAGACAAACCTATGCCACTACCCTGGTTCAGGAGGCTTTCGGGGATGTCATCCTGGAAAAAACGCGCAAATATCATTTCCTGGTTTTCCCGGGTGATACCTATTCCAGTATCAATCACCCTTATTTCCAGCATTTTTTGGTCGCCCGGGAGTGTTTCTGTTTCCGGCAGGTTTAATATCACACTGATGCTGCCGCCCGGCGGCGTAAATTTAAAGGCGTTGGATAAAAGGTTGAATAAGATCCGTTCTATTTTATCATGATCAAATTTGGTAATGAAACCATCTATCTCACTTTCAAAAAGGTACTGAATGCGTTTTTGATGGGCAACATCAGTAAAAGATGCGGAAACCTCCTTAATAAAATGGATAATGTCGCCACCGGTTAAGCACAGCTTCAGTTCGTGATACTCCATCTTCCTGAAATCAACCAACTGGTTAACCAGGTTAAGCAGGCGCCTGCCGTTTCGCTTTATCATGGTCAGGTGATGCTGCTGGGCGGGCTTATCGGTTATCCTGATCAAATCATCAATAGGCGATAAGATAAGGGACAAAGGCGTTCTGAACTCGTGGCTGATGTTTACAAAAAATTTGATCTTCATCATATCCAGTTTGTGCATACGTTGCGCCTCTTCGCGCTCATTGGCAATTTTCCGCTCCGCCTCTATTTCTGCGTGCTTAAGCTCAAATTGCTGCTTCAGTTTAATAATGCCACGATGCCTTATATACAGTATTATACCAACTGCCAGCAATGCGCATATGGCATAAGCAACGGGCGTTTTCCAAAAAGGAGGTAATACAATAATATCGAGTGAAATTTCCTTATTGGTACCCTGGGCTCTCACTTTAAAAACATAGTCGCCGCCATCAAGGTTAGTATACGTTACGCTACGGCTGTTTGCGGGGAAGGTTATCCAGCCTTTATCAAACCCCTCCAGCATATATTGGTATTTTATTTTATTGGAGTAAAAATATTCGCAGGCTGCAAACTCAATATCAAATACGTTTTCGTTATGATTTAATACCAGTGATTTTGTTTCTGCTATCGACGTATCTAAAATAACCCTTCCTTTTACCGAATCGCCGGCTGCAACACTTTTATTAAATAACCTAAAATCGGTAAACACCAGTTTCGGATCGGGCTTTAGCGTTGTTACTCCCTCCGGATCAAATAAATTAAACCCGTGCGAACCGCCAAATATCATATGGCCATCCTTAAGTCGCAAAGCAGCGTATAAATTAAAATCCCTGCCCTGCAAGCCATCTACTTCGTTATAGTTATTGACCTGGAAAGTATATTTATCGCCTGCTCTGTTAAGTTTAATGTTTGCAAGCCCGCTGGTTGTACTTACCCACATCCGCCCCCGCTTGTCCTCTAAAATATTTGATACATTGCTGGCAGTCAGGCTTAATCCATCACCCAATGCCAAAAACTTCTCGGTTTGAGGGTTTAAAATGCTTAGTCCGCTTTTTGTACCTATCCACATCAAACCACGGCTATCCTGCATAATGATATTTACATCGCTGCCGGCAAGGCTGTTTGGTTTTTTAGACTGATAGTAATAATGTTTTACCTTATTGGTTTTTCGATCAATTACATCCACGCCTTTGTCTCTGCCTATCCATATATTTCCCAGCCTGTCTTTATATAAAATAGCGGTATAATCAGATACCATTATATAATCCGGATGACTAAAGCCGTTGGTTTTACGATCAAGTACATTAAGCCCGCCCATAAATGTGCCCACCCATAAATTTAGCTGCGCATCCTCCGTTATGGTATAAACCCGGTCATCGGAAATAGATGACGGCACTTTGTCGTTATGCCGGTAGTGTATAAACTTATTACCATCAAAAAGCTCTAAGCCGCCAAAGTAAGTACCTATCCATAATTTATGCTCGTGATCGATGTATAAACTAATAATGATATCGTTGGATAAACTGTTAGGATTGGCGGCATTGTGTTTATACTGCTTATAAACTTTGGTTTGCCTGTTAAAATTAATTAAACCACCGCCGTTTGTACCTATCCAGATACTTCCATCCCGGTCTTCTGCAAAGGCGTTAATATCTTCATAAGGTAAGCTATTTGCATCGGTTGATAAATGCCTGTAAACCTGGAACTGGAGAATTGCCTTGTGGTAATAATTGATACCCTGTTTAAAGGTACCCGCCCAAATAATACCTTTATCATCTTTATATAAAACAATGCTGTTACCACTGATGGATTGAGGGTCGCCCTCTTTATTCACCAGGTAGGTAACTTTATTGGTCAACGGATCGAGCACATTAATTCCGCCATGATCGGTGCCTATCCAAATCTTACCATCATCAGCCTGTATAATAGAATTGATGATATTGGAGTTAAGCCTGCCTACAGGCGTATCCTTGTTAAAATGTACTAACGATTTGTTTTGCGTGTTAAAACAAAAAGCCCCAAATGGCCCGGCCGCCGAGTAGATCCATAAATTGTTTTTGTTATCAACGCTGATAGTATACGACTCGAACCGGGAATTGGCTTTTGCTACGCCATTAAACAGGCTGGTTATTTTATTTAACCTGGTATCCAGCTCTTCAATAATACCATCGCCATAAATAAGCCATACTGCATTTTTTTTTGTAACCGCCACATCTGTTACATCGTTTGCATGCAATATTGTTTTTGAATAAGACGATGTGCAATAAAAATTGGTTAAGCCTGTTACCGGGTTATAGCGATACAAGCCTTTACCCCTGGTAATAAACCAAAAATTTCCGTCCTTATCCTTTTTTATTGATGTTAGCTGGTCGGTTATTATTTTGTAGCGTTTCAACTCATCGGCTACGCTTGTAGAAAAATTTTCGGTAGTTGAATTATAAATACTGATATCGCCATGCGTAAATATCCATAACTTCTTATCCGGGCCTTCGCTCATTCGCGAAACAAAGCTTTCTGTTAAAGAGTTTTGGTCGCGGGGATCGTGTTTAAAAACTTTAAATGTATGTCCGTCGTACCGGTTAAGGCCCGAATTTGTACCAAACCACATAAAGCCTTTATCATCCTTAAAAACACAGTTAATATGATTATCAGACAAGCCATTTGTTAAATCCAAATGCGAAAACTTATACGGTTCGTTTTGGGCATATAGCCATTGCCATTGCCCGGTAAATACAAGTAAAATAAGGGATATATAAACTTTAATGTTCATGAAAGGCGTTTACCAGCAATCGATTGCAGAGCTTAAAAAGTTGATTTATAACAGGGATAAAAGTACAAATATATGGGAGCTAATTTAAAAGATTAACTAATAATAAAATGAAGAAATGGCAAAATGGACCAAAAATGGCATTTTGAGCTAACCAATACACTTTTTACGATAAGTAGTCGATGCGGCAGACGTTTTATTATTTTTATAAATTATTGCTGCTTCCATCTGCTGCAAAACTGAGGATGCTGTGGTTTATACCGATCAATGCAAAAAGCCGGATCATTTTAATGACCCGGCTTTGTAATCCAGTTGCAGGTTCCGTTAATTGTGAAGAATCTTGTTCAGGAGGAGGCTGCCGTTGGCCGAATCGGTTAGGTAAAGGGTATAAATTTTACCGGCCTGCAGATCCGTCACGTCGAAGTTTCCTATATTATTCCGGGATGCAGTGCCATAAAATTGTACAGARAGGGTTCCGGGATCTACATACTTATAACCGCTCGAAATATCTCTGGCCATTGTAGTCACCAGGTCATCCCCCGAGGAATTTTTTATAGTGATAACAGAAGGCGCATTATCGCTTAAATGGATAAACTTGATCTTTACCTTGCCATTATTCGGAGTCGCGAGATCGTCCTCAAAAGATTTGACCCTCGCTGTCGATCCTTTTCCGGCCATGTACACTGTAAAATTTACACCATTAGTTGTGTAAAGTGACCCAGTTGCGTAAACATGACTTGTTCCCTCGTCTTTGAACTCCATAACCATATTTTTTCCGGATGCAGCGGTAATGTAAGCAGAGGCATCGCCAAAGCTCAGTCCGCCGTTCACCAGCACAGAATTTGCCAGGGTAAAACTTTGCGGACCCGAAGTTGAGGCGGCATTGACTACTTTGATATTGAATTGTCCCGAAGGATCAATAGTGTTTTTTTTGCATGATGAAAAAGATATGGCTGCTACCATCAGGAACAGGCCGGCGAATAGCTTTCTATAAATTATTGAAGTTTTCATAATAGTTTCTTTTTTATGTTAATTTTAGAATGTGTTTTTAAGAATGTAAGGGCTGGCTTCTGCATGGCAGGGAAGCATTACTTACATATACTTTACCTTTATTTCAATTTTTTGCCGGGACTTTAAATCGACTTTGAAATCGTCGAAAGTTGGCTTTTTCATCTTTTCCATAAAGAAGTTGGAAAACCCGAATCCTTCTTTTGGCATCCTGATGATATTTTTGTCGATCTTACCGTTTTCGTTTTCATCATCCACCATGGTGAATCCATAGATGCCCGGCCCAAGCTCACACTTCAGGGTTACAGTCCCGTTAGCAATTGCTTTTTTGTCGAACACGAATTTCTTGCAAGGTTTTTCATCATCATAGCTCGCATTGTCTTTAAATACGTTTAGGATAATTTTCCCCTTAGGAGATCTGATCCCGGTTACCTTAACCTCAGTTTCGTGCTGTGCCTGTATATAGGAAGCGAAGAAAATAAAGAGCAGGCCGACCAACAGATTAATACCGAATACAATTGTTTTTTTCATAGTTGTAAAATTAAATTTGACCTTATTTTGAATTGAAGGTATGGGCATTCAGCAGGGTCTTAAATCAAAAACTGAGTGAAACGGGCATAATAACGCCCGAATGTTATTATAGCCGGTTTGAAAAAACCGCCATGCAGGCCACAGATAAGTGTACACATCTTTTAGATTCTATAGATACTTAAAAACGATTGTCATACGAACGAACCAGGGTGGGAATTAAGCGCCAGGGTGAGGAGAAATGACAATTTCCTTTTATTAAAAAGATGTGTGCACAGTAGCCCAACGGGAAGGGTGTGTTGGGATGTGGAGTGGCAGGGAGGGGTTTCTACAAGCGACTTGGGTATGCAAAGCGTTGTTGTGTACCTGATCTAACCCCTTCCTCCTCCTTCCCCGAGGAAGGAATCGCACATCCCCCCGCTTTTTTATTTCTTTCGAACACTCAAGGTTTCAAACCCATCGCTATAGTGAACGGTCTTAATTGAATTTTAAAGCGATTTCCCTAACGGTAGCACGAATGAAGCAGCCTTTATTACGTTTGCTGTTTGTAACCGTTTGATATCATTTCAATTCCGGTTTTAAACGTTTCGGGTTTGCTTTTGCCCGGTTCGGTTAACAATCCCAAAACAACCCACTATCGATTGATTATATTTGTTAATATGGAAGAAAAGTTACCTTTAAAACGTTTAAACCATCTCACCTGGCTACAATCGATAATTATCGGTTTTATCTTCTATGTGGTTGTTTATAACAGTGGTACGCCAAGTCATATAATACCGTTCACGATACTTACCATGTCGGGTATCTTGCTGGTGGGATATGCTGATATCTGTTTGATGATGGTGTTGGCGAAATTTTTTTCGATCAGGTCGAAAAAATTTTCAATTTATCGCCGCCTGTTAACCTACCCTGCCAGTATCCTGATTTACCTCCTGTTAAGGCCTTGTTTTTCTTACGTGTCGGGTAAAGTATGGTCATTTTGGGAGCCCGGTTCATTCTTCGCATTTGTTGGATCAGGTATCGTCATCAATACGCTTATTACGCTGATACACGATTCCGTGTTATTATACGAACACAAATTGGAAAGCGAACTGGAGCTTTCCAAGTTAAAAGCGGCCAATGCAGAAGCAATGAACCTTGTTTTAAAGCAGCAGATCCAGCCGCATTTCCTTTTCAACGCTTTGAATACCCTAAAGGCACTTTACCATAAAGACACTCAAACCGCCGATACTTATATAGTACATATGGCCAATTTTTTAAGGGCCTCCATCTTTCATCAGTCATCCAATATATCCAGCCTGGAAGATGAAGTAAAACTGTTATACGATTACCTCGCCATGCAGCGCATCCGGTTTGGCAGGGCGATGGACTGTACGGTATCATTAACAGACAACGCTTTAAAAAGCTATTTTCTGCCTTCTTTTTCGCTACAGCCATTATTGGAGAACGCCATTAAGCACAATAATTTCACACAGGAAGATCCGTTGAAAGTCAGCATCACCCAAAAAGATGAATGGCTTGTTATCAGCAATAATATTCAATGCAAAAAAGTTAAAGTAACATCTACTCAGTATGGCCTGGCGAACCTTGCAGAAAGATACCGTCTCTGGTCTGGCGATGATATCATCATCAAAGAAGATCAAAACTCATTTTCGGTAAGTATTAAATTATTAAAAAAGTAATCATAGTAATTATTTGGGGATGAAATATTAGTTGTCGACGACCTCGGGCTTAACATCAGGAATTTGATGGGCGAGCCTGCAGATATTACCCAGTTCAGATCCTCCTCTCACGCTTCGCACCTGCCCGTGGCGTTTTTGCAAAAAAAGGGATTTGTCATCCTGAACGTAGTGAAGGATCTATTATACGTTATGCTTCTTCGCCCTGTACAGTCTGCAAATAGATCCTTCACTCCGTTCAGGATGGCAACCTTTTAAAACGTTATTACCCCTTCAGAGTCCAGAATTTTTATAACTACCCATGACGTCTTTGCAAAAAAATCCTTTTGTTATGCTGAACGTTTGAAGCATCTATTATTCGCCATGCTTCTTCGCCCTGTACAGTCTGCGAATAGATCCTTCACTGCGTTCAGGATGACAAACCTTTTAAAGCGTCATTCCCTTTCAAAGCCGCCGGATATTCTATAAAATGACATTGGTCTTTTTCTTTAACCGCCTGTATTCCGCTTCCGGCGCAACTTTGCCCGCTTCGGTTATCTTTCTCTGTTAAGGTAAGCAACGGCACCGCATCTTTGAATCAAATAACACGATCAGCCCCGGGCTGCAAACAAAAAAATCACTAATAAAAAAAGAAATTTATGAAAAAGTTAATCTTAGCTGTTCTTATTCTTACATCCGCGAAGGCCTTCAGTCAAACAACTCCAACTCAAACAACACCGGCTCCCGAAGAGAAAGGATTCCTTAAAAAGATCGGGAGCCGTCTTGAATTCGGAATCAAAGCGGGTGGTAACTACAGTAATTTTACCAATGCCAATTTTTCAACGGATCCACTACCTGGCTTTAACGCCGGCCTTACCGTAGCCTACAAATTTACCGACAATTTTATGGTACAGGAAGAATTCCTTTATTCATTGCAAGGTGCTAAAGTAAAAGCCGGCATCCTGGGTACCCAGGATATCAAACTTTCTTATGCCTCGGTTCCAATCCTGTTCAAATACCGCACTAATTCTGGCTTTTATGTTGTAGCTGGTCCGCAGGCAGGTTTTAAAGTAAAGGAAGACATTGGAGGCTTAACTGACACCAAATTTGCTAAAAAAGTTGATTTTGGCGCTGTCGGCGGTCTTGGTTACCAATCTAAAATGGGTTTAGGCATAGACGCAAGATACTATTACGGCATCCAAAAGGTGTCTGAAACCCCATCTGCTATCCTGGGCGATTTTAAGAATAATAGCATACAAGCAAGTATATTTTACGTTTTTTAGATCAATAATTAAGATCATTTACCCCTGATGACTATGATCCCGGTTGCAAATTGCGCCGGGATTTTTTGTACGTATTGTTTTCAGGAATTTATTTGACTGAGTTGCTACTTATTTTTAACAGAGGCTTACTTACCGGCTATTATTTTTAATAGCCCACTGCTTTAAAACAGTAATGGCATCATACAAAACGCCAGCCTCACCCCTGAAATCACCTGATCCTTTTGGAGCACCGGTTTGCACATTATACCATTCAAAAAAACCTTTGTTAGCCAGTGCCCTGTCAATCATTGGCAACAATTCTGTGTACGCATCCTCAACATAGCCGTAATCAATCAAAACGCCTATCATACGTGCGCCAAACCAGGTCCAGTCGCCCCCATTTTGGTAATTATACGGCTTCATGTTGGGGTACTGTTTGGCCGGGTATGGCGGGTAAACCGTGATACCAACAGTGGCATACTTTTCTTTAGCAGCACACGCTACCATTTGCCTGTTTATTTCTTTAACCTCGGCAGGTGTATTAAAGCCAGCTAAAATGGCGCATACAGAACCACCTGTGTACAATAGCTCTTTTTCGTTAAAATCAGGCGAAAAAGGGCTGCCATTTAGGTAGATGTGTGGTATATACTTTTGAGCTGTAGTATCCCACAGGTATTTACGTACGTTTTTGGTGATACCTGATGCCACTGAGGCCCAATCCCTTTGTGTTTTGTAATTTTTAGGTTTCATGGCCAGGAAATCGTGAATAGCCTTTACATACATGGCATTATCATAAATATCAATTGCCCATTTGGTTTTATCGTTAATGGCAACACCCCAACCGGTTTCTGTTTGCACATCCCCCCAGTCTATCGTGGTAGCACCCGTTACAAGGCCATATTTAACCGACCACCTGTCCTTTTGTATATAACTAAAGGCATCTTCCATACGCTGAAGTACTGTTTTACCACCAATAACTTCGTTAAGAATGGACGTGTCGCCCGTTACATCAATATATTTTTTTACCGCCTGAACCAAAGACGATTCCTGGTCGGTTTCAACAGTATTTTTATGAGCAGCCCATCCACGCAACAACGGCGAATAACGGTAATTATAACCAACATGTGCTTTCGCACTATCCACTACCCCATCAACTATATTGCCGTCCCCGCCCTGCATTTTAAAAAACATCAGAAGATTGGTTTTCACTTCTTCTTTAGGGTGCACTATAAGTGAACCTTTAATAAAGGTATTAAAATCACGGATCCATACTTCATTATAGGATGTGCCTGCAGAAAAACCCGAAAGTAATTTTAAAGCCCTTGCCTGGATGGTATCCAATCTGTTGTCAGAAAGGATAGCTTTCGCTAATTCTGATTTTTGGAGTACTTGCGCGTTAGCATTTGAATTGATAAAAAAAGACAAAGAAATTAAAACGGGCAAAAGTAGTTTCATGCAGGAATGGATTTAAGGCATCAATAAGATTAGCCGGGAATCAACACTTGTTTATATGTACAAACATAAAATATATTCCAAACTCCTACTATATTTTTTACCAAAAATCACCCTAACTTTAAGTTAGAATGCATTTAAAAGAACAAGCTCAATAATTATTTGATAATTATCGATATATATAGATATAACCATTATTATGTTCGTCCATTAATCATTTAATTTGCAATACATATTGCTTGTAAAATTTAAAGAAATACCGAGATATGAAACTTGCTATTGACCATAAAAGCGCCATCCCACTTCATATACAGGCCGAAAATTTATTAAGGGAACTCATTAAGGACCCCGAATATAAGTCTGGAAAACTATTACCAAACGAAGTGGATCTGGCAAAAATACTGGCTATTTCAAGGACCACCCTTCGCCAAGCAATTAATAAATTGGTTTATGAAGAGTTGCTGATCAGGAAAAAAAGATTGGGAACAAAGGTGGCTCCCCCAAAAATGAGCTCAAAATCAATGAATTGGCTAAGTTTCACACAAGAAATGCAGGCGCGTGGCATTCCGGTTAAAAATTACGAGCTGCACGTTAGCTGGGTATATCCGGATGAGTTCATCGCCAATTTTTTTGATATAAAAACAGAGAAGAAGATCATGAAACTTGAGCGGCTCAGGGGCAATGCCGAGGAAGCATTTGTTTATTTTGTGTCTTATTTTCATCCAAGGATAGGTCTAACCGGCGACGAGGACTTTAAAAAGCCATTATACGAAATGCTTGAACTTGACCACTCGGTAGTAGCCAACTTGTCAAAAGAGGAGATTAGCGCAAAAGCAGCTGACAAACTTATTGCCGGCAAGCTGGAGATTGATCCAGGTAGCCCGGTACTTTTCAGAAAACGTTTTGTTTTTGACCAGGGAGACCGGCCAATGGAATATAACCTGGGCTATTATAAAGCCGAAAGCTTTATATATACAGTTGAAAGCAGGCGCAACAGTTGATTATATCGGTAAAATCTCATATGAGGTTTAACTGGGTATTAATATAACGACGTCTATTAGATCAATAGTATTTTTTTTACCTTTAAGCGGCCATGTATTATTGAAAAACAATCGAAGTATAAATACCTAAAAGCCAAAGGCTAAAAGCGAGATCATCTCGTGGCTTTTATTTCTTATTACTGTTTCAGCAGCTTGCTCTCCCCTTCTATCTCCACATTGGCTTGCTCAACTATGGCTTTATATTCATAGTTTTCTTTTAAGGGTAAAGTTTGCTCAAAAGAACCATCGGGTTTAATAGTTACCCAGGTACCGGTTGTCCATTTGCCGGCATAAAGCGTTTCAACCTGTCCTTTGTATGGGCGGTAATCAAAGCGGGCTTTCTTAATAGATAGGTCTTTGTAGTAGTTTAATACCCTGCCCTTTAAAACAGCACCACCTTTAACCAAAGTAGTACTCCCGGTTTCAACTATAACCGCTTCTTTAAATGCAGGAGCAACATTATCTAACTTGATAACTACCGGGTTTGGCCAGCGATGATCATCATAAATACGCTGGGCTTTCACTACCGATACTTCCAAACCCTTTGTTGTTTGCCGGTATCGACAACTAACATCATCGTTTTTATACTCAATTACCTGGCTATTTTGCCCTAAAACACTTATTTGTGTATTGGCCGTGCTAATAGCAGAACGGATCAGGAATGTTTTACGGGTACCCTCCTTCCAATCCTGCGCATCAGTAATGATGGCATAAAGCGTATGCCCGTTTTTTGATGTAAACCAGGTATCTCCCTCCTTACTCACCACCCAGCCGCGTACGTCATCAGTGCATTCATGATTTACAAAATACCATGCCGACATTTCGCGCAGGCGCTCTTCCTGTTCTATCGGCAATTCACCATTGGGTTTGGGGCCAACATTCAGTAATAACGAGCCGCCTTTAGCACGTGCCTCAATCAATAAACCTATCAACTGACTGCCCGATTTATAGCGTTCATTGGTTGGCTGATAACCCCAGGCAGTACCCATAGTGATGCAGGATAACCAGGGCTCATTGATCATAGTGCCGGGCATGATCTGCTCAGGTGTTTTGATAGCGCCCCGGGTGATGAGCAGGTCGGGCTGTAATTTCCAGCAGGTTTGTTTTACAATTTCTTTAGGGTCGCCATCAATAAAAAGTACATCTATTTTACCATATTTGGTCATTAGCTCCTCGCATTGCCGCCGGGTATAATCATCATAAGCCTTACGGGCGGCCGCGTCCATTTTCACATCGGTTCTGCTAATAGGGATCTGATGATCCCGCAGGAAATTAAAATCCTCCGGTGAAAAATAAAAGCCAACCTGCAGCCCTGCTTCGCGTGTAGCATCTACAAACTCTTTTAACAGGTCTTTTTTATAAGGGGTATGAGTAATATTAAAATCAGTTGTTTTGGTATCCCACATACAAAAACCAGAATGGTGTTTGGTGGTAAACACAATGTATTTCATGCCGRCCAGTTTTGCTAAAACAGCTATCTGGTGCGGGTCGAATTTTGAGGGATCAAAAGTTTTGGGAAGATCATTAAAATACCTGTTCACATAATCGTTGCTTGCACCTACCAGCGAATGGCTGATAACCGTACCTAACTGCCCATCCATACTAAAATGGATAAACAAGCCCATACCTGTATTTTTAAGCCAAAGTTCGCGTTCGGGTTTATTCAGGTTATTGTTACTGGCATTGTCATCTTTCACCAGGTCGTTTTGTGCCGAAGCGATTTGGATAGATAGTATAAGCAGCAGAAAAAAACAGTATTTTTTATACATCTTTAAAAATAATCAAAAAATCAGGAAGGGTATACAACCCTCCCTGAAACCAACTGAAACCAACTTATTAATCAAATCACAAAATAAGCTTTATTGTTTATCCCACCAGATCCTGGTCAGGAAGTCATCCACACCCTGCCGGGCTATCGCAGCCGCGTAAGATGCCGCGTTGAGATTTTGTTCCGATATCGGGTACAGCATCCTCCTGAATATTTTACCACCGGTTGCATTACCAACATAGTTATTAGGCACCAATGCCGGGTAACCTGTGCGCCTGTAACTGGCAAATACTTCCTGCGCGTCTGGGAATACACCAAGCCAAAACTCGGTATAGATCTGTGCCATTTTTTGATCAAGCGTACCGGCCGAATTAAATTTGTGGTAGCTGATGTATGTATTGATCTGTGCATCAGTTATAGCGCCGGCACTGCCGCCAATTATTGCCCATTGACGCATAGAAGCAGCTATACCGCTTTCATATAATGATGAAGCTGTAGCGCCACTATACCACCCTCTTGAGGCTGCCTCGGCTAACAGGAAATAGTTTTCAGTTGCTGTAAATACCAGGCGTGGAGAGTTCAACAATAATATGGTTTTAGGATTAGGCTCCGAGTAAGTTACAAAATCGGCAGGTTTTGTGTTTAGTGATGCCGACATGCCTTTTTGTTTAGCAGCGGTTGTATCAGCTACACCCCCATTGTACACAATAGATACAACACCCAAACGAGGGTCTTTATTAGTTTTAAGATAATTGATAAACACATCCTGGTACTTACCACCTTCTGTATTTGTAGTGCCATTTTGTGCTATATAATCATTATTCCAGAGGTCGTTTGCCAGTGGGTTTTTATTAATATCCTGGCCCGATCCTACATAAGGTATTAGGGCAATATCGGCATCATTTAAAATAATACCACCGGCAATGGCCTTTGTGGCCCAGCTTTGCGCAGATGCAATATCTACCTTAGTCATGCGCATAGCACATCTTAACATCAGGGAGTAAGCAAATTTTTTCCATTTATTAGTATTACCACTGTAGATTAAGTCTGCAACGCCAAATGTAGCCTTGCTTGCATCAAGACTTGCAGCCGCCTGGTCAAGCTCTTTAAGCATATCTGCATAAATATCCTTTTGGTTATCATAAGCCGGTTTATATAAGGCTCCATTATATCCTTGTGCCGCCTGTGAATACGGAATATCGCCATATAGATCGGTAAGCCTGCTAAAGCAGTACACCTTCCAGATACGGGCCTCGGCAACAAGATTAACCTGCGATGCATCAGTTCCCGCAGCCTTAATTACTTCAATCAGTTCATTGATCTCGTTGGGGTAAGCACCGTTGAATGCCGCTGCCGATTGCTGGCTTTGGCTCAATACATACTTTGACCCAAAACCGGCCACATCGTTAAAGCTGGTGGTATATTGCATAGTACCCAATAACAGATCGAGCATGCGGGCGGTGCCATCATATTCAGCCTTAGTAAACATGTACTGCGGAACTGCTTTTGGTGAAGCGTTTGGGTTAATGTTGAGTGTATCGAAATTTTTAGTACATGATTGTATGATAATAATGCCAAGCGTTAGCAGCAAACAATATGTATATTTTGTTATATGTCTTTTCATCGTGTTCAACTTTAAATATTAGAATTTAACTGAAAGGTTTACACCAAGTGAACGTGTACGGGGCAAGCCGATTGATTCGAAACCTTGTGTATTACTGTTGGTAAAGCTCTCCTCGGGGTCAAAATTGTCTGTCTTTTTGTAAAGCGTCCACAAGTTACGTGACACCAGCGAAATGCTTGCCGACTGAATATGAACCTTTTCAAGGTCAAGCGCAGGCAAATTATAAGACAATATAACCTGGCGAAGCTTTACAAAGCTGCCATCGTGTGTAAACAGGTCTGAATAAATTTTATAGTTATCATAATATGTACGTAAGCCACTTACCGGTACTGTGCGTGTATAAGCAGCACCTGTTTGGTCTACACCATTTAGCACTAACCCATTTTCACGACCAGGCAGCGTTGATTTCATTAAACCTAAACGGGTAGCATACACTTCCATTAAAGAAAACACCTTGTTGCCAAACTTGCCATCGAGCAGGAAGCTGAACGCAAAACGCTTGTACCTGAATTCGTTGGTTAAACCCATGGTAAGCGGGGCGACACTTTTTCCAAGCGGTTGATATGCCGATTGAACCGGCAGGCCGGTAGTTGCATTGAATACCACTTGTCCGCTGCTATTTTTCACCATATGTGTGCCATATAGGGTACCAAATGACATCCCTTCTGTGTTATTTAATACTGCATAACCATTTACTGATGTCGCCAGTTGTATGGTCGACAGGCCAGGGGCGAGTTTTACTACTTTATTATCATTATATGCTACGTTATAGCTCGCGTTCCAGCTAAAATCTTTTGATTTTATTGGCGAACCGTTCAACAACACTTCGATACCTTTATTACGTACTTCGCCAACGTTAAGGATTACATTATTATAACCCGAAGTTGATGAAATGGCCGTATTTACAATATCGTTTGTAGTTTTACGATCATACAAGGTAATATCCAATCCTAAGCGGTTTTGCAGCATCTGTAATTCAAGACCTGCCTCTGTAGTTGTAGAGGTGTAAGGTTTAAGCGCGTTGTTGGTAATGTTATTACTGGTAACATTTTGCAGCGGTTGCCCCGCACTGGGAACATTGCTATAGGTAAGATTAATTACATATGGATCAGGAGCACCGCCGCCTACCTGCGCCCATGAAGCCCTTAACTTGGCAAGGGTAAAAAATTGCGGTAGCTTAACAGCATCTGACAATATAAAGCTACCACCTACGCTTGGATAAAAGATGCTGTTGTTTTTAGGGCTCAATGTCGAAAACCAATCTTTTCGACCGGTAAACGATAAGAATAACAGACTTTTGTAATCAAAATCGGCCGAACCAAACACCGAGTTGGTTACTATTTTGGCGTAATAAGGAGTAGTTGACGTTGTAGCAAGGTTGGTTGAGCTGTAAAAATAAGGAATAACAAACTGCGAACCGTTTACTGTTTGCTGATTTGTAGTGTTTTTACGGCTATTTACACCACCTAATACCGCGCCATTAAAATCACTTACAATTTTTGTTTTGTATGATACTGTCACCAGTTCGTTGGTTTCAGATACATCCGACTTTATAGACTGGTATTGCCCATTGGGGATGTACAATGTGCCAGTCGGCAATATATTTGAATAATTGTAGTTAAAAAAGTCGCGGCTTAAGGTGGCTTTGAAAATTAGGTTTGATATCGGTGTGTACGACACCGAACCCTGGCCTATAAAACGGTCTTTAACATCATCTTCTTTAAATTTATTGATCACGAAGTAACCGTTTGAAGCGATGGCGGCATCATTCCAAACCTGCTCATTACCATTAGCATCATACCCAGGTTTAAGCCAGCGTACGTCAACGGTATTGGCAACCTCAAGCGGGGTCCAGTTAGGGTTGCCCAGTGCGTCGCCGGCACCTGTGCGGTTATGGCCGGTTTCGATATTATATTGAGCTAATGCTTCAATAGAGATTTTGCTGTTTAACTTGCTGGTTAAAGCCAGGTTAAAGGTTTTACGATCATAAGTTGTACCTGGCAAAATACCTTTACTATTCAGGTCGGCAGCCGAAAAGCGATAAGTTATAGCCTCGTTACCGCCTAAAAACGCCAGGCTATTGGTATAGGTGCTCCCGGTTTGATAAAAGTTTTTAAGGTTATCTTTTTGTGCCGTATAAGGATGGGTTTTGCCGTCAACAGCCATATAATCTGTCGACCCGTCTATTTTTGCCCCCCATGAACGCCTGCCGGTCCCCTGAGCGGTTGCCAGTGTTGTTGGTTTTACGCCACCGTCTCCCTGGCCGTATTCATATTGATAATCCGGAAAAACTGCGACATTGTCGTAAGTTGCGGTTGAATTAAACTCAACTCCTACTCCTTTTTGAACCCGTCCCTTTTTAGTAGTGATAAGGATAACACCATTGGCTGCCCGTGAACCATATAAAGCTGCCGCCGTACCGCCCTTTAACACGCTGATAGACTCGATATCGTCAGGATTCAACGCTGCGATACCATCGCCACGGTCGACGTTATTGGTAATACCGTTAACAGTTGGAGCGCCACCTGGTACGCTATTGTCAATAGGCATACCGTTTACAACATACAAGGGCTGATTATCGCCTGCAAGGCCTCCATTACCACGTATAACTATACGGCTTGAACCACCCGGACCAGTTGATAACCCTGCGGCATTTACACCCGCAACTTTACCGGTTAATGCATTGGCAACGTTATTTTCCCGGGCCTGGGTAAACTCGGTTCCTTTAACTTCGGTTACCGAATAACCGAGCGATTTCTTTTGCTTGCTGATACCGAGGGCGGTAACTACAACCTCGTTAAGCGTACTGTTATTTTGCTTCAGTTTTACCTGAACTGGTGAATTTAAATCGGTAACAGTAAGTTCCTCTTTATCGTAGCCGATGTAGGCCACCACCAGCGTAACCGGCTTGCCATTATATTTATCAGGTACAATAAGTTTAAAATTACCTGATACATCTGTTGAAGTACCAATTCTGGGATCAGCCTTTAAGTAAACTGAAGCACCTATAACTGGCTGGTTATCTTTTTCATCAAGCACTTTACCTGTTAAAACAGCTGCCACAACAGCAATATTAGTGCCGCCTCCATCTTTTATAGAAAAAATAGAGATCTGGTTGCCGTTAATTTTGCGGTATTCGAGCTGAAAAACCGATAGCAATTGTTTCAGGTTTTCATCAAGATTAAACAACCTGGCATTGTTAAATAAGCTTGCTGGTATAAATTTGTTATCCAGTAGCCCTTCCTGGTAAGCAATTTGAACATTAAATTGCTTTTTGAGGTTTTCAAGCGCGTCTTTTAACAGTACCTTGCTTTCAGCAGCTTGCTGTACCTGGTAATTCGGACCTTTAGAATGGAACCTGTTATTGCTGGTGAACGCCAGCTGGGCATAGCCGTACACCGACTGGCCAAGCAAGACCAACAAGAAACAGCAACATTTTAAAAAAGTTGATAGGTCAAGTTTTCGCATAAATTATTTGTTTAGGGGTTAATTTTTAGTGATAGTTATATTTTTGTCTGAACGGGTGATCCTTACTGACAGCGTAGTGGATATGGTTTCAAGCAACTCCTCAACGTTTGATACGCTGATCTCCCCTTCTATCTTTAACCCGGCCAGGTCGGGATTTGAAAAATCAATATGGTAACCATAGTCATCAGTCATAATCTCACTGATTTGTGCAAGAGTGGCATTATTGAATGATAATTGGTGATTTGTCCACTCTGTTAGCTTCTCTGGCACAGCAAGCTTCTTTTGGGCCACCAGACGCTTTTGTGCATACTCCACATAGTCCCCCGGTTTCATAACCAATAACCGGTTATTCTTTAATACACTGTCAAGATATTCTAACCTTATTTTACCGCTTACCAGGCCAATATTGGTTTTATTATGTCTGTTGCGTACATTAAAGGAGGTTCCTAATACTTCAATGTTCACATCATTGCAATGCACAATAAACCGTTCTGTAGTTTTTATATGACGGGGATCTTTATTAAGGTGCTTAACATTAAAAAAGCCTTCGCCGCTGATCCAAACTTCTCTTGATTGTTTA
Organism: Mucilaginibacter sp. P5_A4; assembly: GCF_056400605.1. Taxonomy (NCBI): domain Bacteria; kingdom Pseudomonadati; phylum Bacteroidota; class Sphingobacteriia; order Sphingobacteriales; family Sphingobacteriaceae; genus Mucilaginibacter; species Mucilaginibacter sp. P5_A4. The sequence goes on from NZ_JBFUKX010000010.1 coordinate 117,753, forward strand.
TCCCAGTTATTGGAGTAAGTTAGTTTTGAGTTTCCATTTAGAATAACAACCGAGTTGTCTGGTAACGTAACCGTACGCAGTTCGCCAAAAGCGGTAACTACTTCATTTTTGGAATTATATTTTATCATCCAGAAGGCTACTCCTGCTGATGAAACCAATAAAACCATTGCGGCTATGCGCAGGAACCTGTTGAGGTAGAATATCTTTTGTTTTATGGCGCCTTTATCCTGTAAAGTGCTTTCAATTCGCTCCCAAACTTTTTGTTGGTTGGCGTCGTTTGTAAATACATCTTGTTGGCGATAGGCCAGGATAATTTTTGAAGCCTCATCAACAATTTCCTTTTGGCCGGGATACAAGGCTGTAAATGATTGCCAAAAGTTGATGTCATTAATAGATGAGCTAATTACAAAACGAAGAAAATCATCGTCGTCTAAAAAATCCTGTAAAGTGTAAGTGCTGTATTTTGCAAACTCCATGCTATATAAGTTTCTGATTTAAACCTTATATACATGGTTATGCCGGAATTATCCCTTCGAGATGAAAAAAAACTTAATTTGTATACACTTTTATGCTAAAACAAGAATAAAGACTCAAAAAAATAACCAATTTAGATGTTTTTAACACCCCTTGCAGGTTATTAAATGCTTTATAAAGCAATTTATAAGTCGAGTTAATGTTAATTTCCATAATATCGGCAATTTCTTCATAACCTAAACCCTCATAAAAGCGCAGATAGATGATTTCCTGCTGTCTTGCCGGTAAAGTTTTCACCACCGCTTTTATTCTTAACTGTAATTCCCTTTCCTCCTCGTTGGCAATGAGCTGGTGATCAAATGAAATTTCGAAAGAAAAATTGTAACTGGTTTCGTCCTCCAGGTCAACAAAACGCGATTGGGATTGTATTTTGCGAAAAATAACGCCGCGTAGTGATTTATATAGATAGTTTTTTACTGATACCGGATTACCCAGGGTTGTCCTGTTTGTCCACAATTTAATAAACAAGTCGTGTACTGCATCTTCAATAATATTTACATCCCTGGTAAATTTATAGCCGTAATTATTGAGGATTTTAAAATGATCGTTGTAAAGCTGTGTGTACGCGTCCCAGCTGCCGTTTTTAAAGGCAAGCCATATTGCAGTGTTATTATCATTAATACTTACAATACTTTCAGACATAATTGAATGAATTCTACCTACTTTTTAAAAAATGAAATTAAGTACAATTTAATAAATTATTATTAATCATTTTACGTAAACTTTAAATTATGGTCATTAAAAATGAACATTAAAAAAACCGAGAAGCAATTATTACGTTCAAGATAACATTGTTTCCATGGGGCACAAAAGCTTAACTACCAATTAACTCCTATTTAGTCCTTACCAAAAATCCACCATTTAACAGCGATGATTTATTGTATAAAAATGGTTCGCCAGCCGGGTTGCTCATCATAGCGCCGCTATAAGTCGCAATAGCCTGGCCTGCCGCAGTATCCCACTCCATAGTTGGGCCATGCCGGTAGTATATATGCGCTTTCCCTTCGGCAATTAAACAAAATTTGATAGAGCTGCCTACAGCTATGGTTTCTACAATAGGATATTGTTTCAAAAAAGCGATTTCTTCTGCCGATGAATGCGACCTGCTGCCCACAGCTATCCACTGCTTTGCATTTGTATCGGCATGGAGTTGTTGGGGTTCACCCTCAACAGATTCTTTCCAGCTGCCAATGCCTGCGCCTCCGTAATACAGTTCGCCTGTAACAGGCACATATATAATACCTAATACAGGTGTATTTTTATAAATCAGGGCAATGTTAACTGTAAACTCGCCATTATGCTTTATAAATTCCTTTGTGCCATCTAAAGGGTCAACGCACCAAAAGTATTCCCAATTCTTTCTTACCTCGTAAGGTATATCCTTCCCTTCTTCGGATATTACCGGGATGCCGGGATTTAAAATTGTAAGCCCCTTTATTATTATTTCATCCGAGATCCTGTCGGCGAGGGTTAATGGCGATTGGTCATCCTTTAACGTTACTGCTATATCACCATCATTATAAATAGTAAGTATGCCTTTCCCTGCCTCTTTTGCAAGCGACAATAATATAGCCAGGTCAATAGCCGGCAAACCTTCAAAATTTAACATCATATAAACAAATCTTCAGCAATACACTTTTTCAATAATAACTATTGCTATCAATATTTACACACAATCATGATTTTTATTTGACTATGGTATATGTTATAGCATTTGGTCGATTTATCTTTATTTAGATACTGATTCAGGGACCTTTGCGGAAGCCGATAGTTATCGGGATGCTACAAATTAATAATTGTTAATGGCAACAAAAAAAACGTTCACTCATCATGAACGTTTTTTTGGACCAATATTTTGACTGATTATTTAAGATGCATTTGCGAGCTTATAGCCAGCTTCGGCTTTTAAAGCACGTTTAACCGGTGGAATTGATGGTTCTCTATGTTTTTCCTTCAGTTTCTTAAAAATCTCAAAACTAAAAGCATCCTGCATAGGTAAATTATATTTCGCGATGGTAGCCGGGTGAAGTTGCAACGCTTCTATGGGAACTTTTAAATTCATATGATTAATATGCGTTAAACCGGTTACAACATCTGTATCAAATACAACAAAAGTATCTATTAAACTGCCGTCGGCATCTGTATAGATTACAGATTCATATTCATTAAAAGTTTTCATGGTAAATAAATATGCTTTTATAACAGGTGTTTAAAATAAATGTTTTTACAAAGCAATATAATAATTAAATTTATTAACTAAAACGAACTTAAATTACAAAATGATCCTAAACCACTCGCTTCACCCTTCATAGGAAAAAAACTTTAATTATGCCTGTAAATTCTTGGGCTATATAGTGGACCGCCTTTACCGGGTTGGTAATTACTAAAGTAGGAAAAATTATAGTACAATGGTTGCTTGTTTTTATATTATCTTCTATGTAACTTTATAACTATCAGTTAAATACTGCTGATTAATCCTGATCCTGTCAACCTTTAAATTCACATCTATGCCAAATCATCTTTCACCACTCGGAATTTTCCATACTGCCATTAGTGTACTTGCTGTGCTTTTTGCGCTCTATGCCTTAATTCGTTACGGCAAAATAGATCCAGCAACAGGAATTGGTAAATTGTATATAATATTAACCGCAATTGGATGCCTTACAGCATTCCCAATCATGAAAACCGGGCATTTGAGTGCCGGACATGGTTTGGCAGTTATTGTTTTACTGTTGCTTCCTATTGGCGTATACGCCAAATCAATCCGCTTTTTTGGGAAGGCTGCAGAATATATTCAAACCATAGTAATGTCATCAACCTTATTTTTTTCGATGATCCCTGCAACTATCGAAACCTTAACAAGGTTACCTATCAGTCATCCCCTGGCCGCCGACCCAAATGATCCGGTAGCGAAAATGGGTCTGCTATTCCTTGTCACACTTTACATTGCGGGTGTATTATACCAAATTGTAAAAATAAGGTCGAAAAGAAAATCTACCGAAACACCAGGCAGTACCGTCACCTTGAGTTGATTCATCAATAAAGTTAATTTGTTTATTTAAAGGTGATGTTTTGATCGACCATTGCAAGCTTAAGCATTTGCAGCGCATTTTTACCTATGCCATGAAGTTGCATTAATTCAGTTTCTTTGAGGTTCGATAATTGTTTAAGGTTGGTTATACCTGCATTAACTAAAGCGCGTTGGGCAGGCTTTGCTAATTTGCTAAACGGGTAATCTTCTTTTTTTTCTTTCATGATGGTAAGAATTGATTAGACAAATTTAAATCTCTATCCCGTTTCGAAGAGGCATTAATGCGATAACCTATTTCTTAAAAATTAAGCAACATGTTGTAAATAATGATCAACGAGGTTAGTTAGTTCTGTTGATTCAAATGGCTTGCTTAACCAGGCATCAGCACCGCAGACCTTCGCAATATCGGCGAGATTTGCATAGCCGGATATAAGTATAACCGGGATATGACTTGTCAACGGATGTTGCTTTATAGCGATGCATAGTTCGCTACCAAGGCCGTCCTTTAGCCTATTGTCAACCAAAACAAGATCTGGCATTTGAAGGATCACACCTTTGATGGAGTTTTTATCAAAGGATGCAACGGTGATATACCCGTTTTCTCGTAGGATGATTTGTATTGCTTCAGACAAATCGGCATCGTCTTCCACAACAAATATTTTTTTGCTCATAGGTTTATTAACTGATATACAAATCTACACAGCATAATTCCAATTATCAATTATTAATTAACTTATTTAAACAAAAGGCAATAGTTAAATTCACGTTTTACATGATGATTATCAGTGTGTGTTAAACAAAATGCTGTATACAGCAAACAAATCCGCCTGATTTTAATTTAAGATGGTGTAATATGGAATTTAAATGCCCCTAATAATAACATATGAAAATTACAACATACCCCGGTAAATCATTCCCGCTCGGCGCTACATGGGACGGTGAGGGCGTTAACTTTACGTTATACTCCGAGAACGCTACCGCAGTTGATCTTTGCCTGTTTAATTCCCCTGAAGATGAAATTGAATCAGAAAAAATAAAGATCACCGAATACTCCGAACTAATATGGCATGTATACGTTGCTGATTTAAAACCCGGCCAATTGTATGGTTACAAAGTAAGCGGCTCATTTGACCCCCAAAACGGCCACCGTTTTAATCCTAACAAATTATTACTGGATCCATATGCAAAAGCAATTTCGGGCACTATCGATTGGGACGATTCATTATTTGGTTACGAAATTGGCAGTCCGGATGAAGATCTGAGCTTTAGCGAAACCGACAACGCGGGTTTTGTACCAAAATCTGTAGTTATCGATCATAATTTTGATTGGGAAGATGACAAATTGCCCAATATTGAATATTATAACTCCATAATTTATGAAGCACATGTAAAAGGCTTCACCAAAATGCACCCCCAAATACCCGAAGAGATCAGGGGTACGTATGCGGCCATTGGCCACCCGGTAACTATTAAATATTTAAAAGAACTGGGGATAACCGCCATTGAACTAATGCCTGTACATCATTTTTTAAACGATAGGCATTTAGTTGAAAAAGGCCTTACTAATTACTGGGGGTATAACACCATCGGTTTCTTTGCTCCCGATTCGCGGTACTCTTCCAGCGGGGTACGCGGCGAGCAGGTAACCGAGTTTAAAACCATGGTTAAAAACTTACACAAGGCAGGTATTGAAGTGATTCTTGATGTGGTTTACAATCATACAGGCGAAGGCAGCCAGATGGGGCCTACCCTCTCCTTTCGCGGTATTGACAATTCCAGTTACTATCGCCTTACCGAGGATAAAAGGTTTTACATGGATTACACCGGTACAGGCAACACGCTAAATGCCAATTTACCTAATGTGCTGCGCCTGATGATGGATAGCCTGCGCTACTGGATCCTGGAGATGCATGTGGATGGTTTCCGCTTTGACCTTGCCGCTACCCTGGCCCGTGAGCTGCATGAGGTGAATCGGCTGAGTGCTTTTTTTGATATTATACACCAGGATCCGTGCATATCGCAGGCTAAGCTGATTGCTGAGCCCTGGGATGTTGGCGAAGGTGGATACCAGGTAGGCAAGTTTCCGTCGGGCTGGGCTGAATGGAACGGCAAATACAGGGATAGTATCCGCGATTTCTGGAGCGGTACAGAAAGTTCCCTTGCCGAATTTGGCGACCGGATAACGGGTAGCTCCGATCTGTACAAATCCTACCGCCGGCCATCGGCCAGTATCAACTTTGTAACTGCTCATGATGGTTTTACCCTGAATGATCTTGTATCATATAATGAAAAACATAACGAAGCCAATGGTGAGGATAATAATGATGGCGAAAATCATAACCGTTCATGGAACTGCGGTGTTGAAGGGCCAACAGACGATGAGAATATCAATGAACTGCGTGAAAAACAAAAGCGTAATTTTTTAATAACCTTGTTCCTTTCTCAGGGTGTGCCAATGTTGATAGCCGGTGACGAAATGAGTCGCACCCAAAATGGCAATAATAATTCCTATTGCCAGGATAATGAAATTTCATGGATCAACTGGGAAACCATGGATAAAGATTTGATGAAATTTACCAGTAAGCTAATTAAATTACGAAAAGAACATGCCTCATTTTCAAGGAAGAACTGGTTTAAAGGCGAGGTTGAAACAAAAAGTGGAGTAGCTGATATAGCCTGGTTTTTGCCCGATGGATCGGAAATGAGTGAAGATAACTGGAACCACGACTTTGCCAAATCTGTTGCTGTTTTTTTAAACGGATTAGGATTACACAGCGTAAACGCTGAAGGCAATAAGGTAGTAGATGATAGCTTTTATATCATATTTAACGCTCACGATGCACCGCTTAGTTATAAGTTACCTGCAAAGGAATACGCAAGGGATTGGGAACTGCTCATCGATTCACATAAAAACCCAAACGAAGAAGTAAAAGGCACATTTAAAGCAAAAGATATTATACAGGTTGAAGGACGATCTGTTGTATTACTTCAGCACCAATTGATTCACGATGGCGAAACAAAACACAACTAACAGAACATTAGGTATTAACTTTAACAATCAGGAATTTGCAGAGGTAAGAGTATGGGCACCAGATTCGGGTGAGGTTTTGCTAAAACTGGATATGCTTGAATTGCCATTAATTAAGGAGGAATACGGCTATAGGACACTAACTACCAATCAACTTAAACCCGGTGACGAATATTGGTTTATAGTAGATGGGAAACAATTACCCGATCCGGCTTCGCTACTTCAACCCAAGGGTGTTCATGGAGCATCAGCGGCGTTTGATTTAAAAGCTTTTAATTGGGCGGATAGTAAATGGCAAAACATCCCGCTTGCTGATTATATTATTTATGAGTTACATACAGGCACATTTACCAAAACAGGCACATTTAAAGGCGTTGAAGAAAAGCTTGACCATTTAATTGAATTAGGCGTTACAGCTATTGAGATCATGCCCGTTTCGCAATTCCCGGGTGAAAGGAATTGGGGCTATGACGGTGTTTTTCCATTTGCTGTGCAGAATAGTTACGGAGGGCCTGCAGATTTGCAATTATTGGTTAACACCTGCCATAGCAAAGGTTTAGCTGTTATCCTGGATGTGGTTTATAATCACTTAGGGCCCGAGGGTAATTACTTTGGTGAGTTTGGACCATATTTCACCAATAAATATCATACTCCCTGGGGCAGCGCCATCAATTTTGATGGCGCTGGCTGTGACGAAGTGAGGCGGTATTTTATTGAGAACGTGCTAATGTGGTTCCGCGATTTTCATATAGATGCCTTACGTATGGATGCTGTACACGCCATCAGAGACTTTAGTCCGAACCATATTTTACGGGAGATTAATCAGCATGTAGCCAAACTGATGAATGAAACTGGAAAAACTCATTACCTGGTAGCTGAGTGCGACCTGAATGACACCCGTTACATTAATCCTGTACAAAAAGATGGCTATGGCTTTAATGCACAATGGGTAGATGAATTTCACCATACCCTGCGTGTAGCGGCGGGCGGAGAATGTAAAGGCTATTACAACGATTTTAATGGCATTGCCGATCTGGCAAACGCCTTTCAAAACGGATACGTATATAACGGGCAATATTCCAGTCAACGGCAAAAAACATTCGGCACGGATACCAAAGGCATCAACGGGCAACAATTTGTTGTGTTTTCCCAAAACCACGACCAGGTAGGCAACCGCATGCTTGGAGAGCGATCAAGCCAATTGTTTAGTTTCGAAATACAAAAGCTGCTGGCGGGGGCAGTAATGGCAAGTCCGTTTTTACCGATGCTGTTTATGGGCGAGGAATGGAGCGAGCCTAATCCCTTCCAGTTTTTTGTAAGCCATTCCAATGAAGAATTGATAAAAGCTGTACGAAAGGGACGTAAGGCAGATTTTGCTGATTTCCATACACAAGGCGAAGCACCAGATCCCCAGGCTGTATCCACTTTCAAAAATTCCAAACTCAACTGGGAGCTTTTGGATAAAGGATTGCATAATGTAATGTTACAGTATTACAAAAATTTGATCAGCCTAAGAAAATGCCACCCAGCCATTAAAAATACAGATCGCGAAAATATAAATATAATGGTCGATAAAGCAACTCAAACACTGATCATTGAAAGATGGACCGGGGATCAAAAAATACTTTGCCTGTTAAATTTTTCCAAACAAGAGCAAGAGGTAAATATCCCTGGCGCCATATGTCGATGGCAAAAACTGTTTGACTCAGCCGAGCCTAAGTGGAACGGCCCCGTTGTATCTGCAGAAATCATAAATGCGAACCTTGCACAGTTACCACCAGAATCCATACTGATATACACCCAATATTAAATACAAAAGCCGGATGAAAATAAATTTCCATCCGGCTAAATCACTCTAAAACAATCACCTCTTATTAAATAGGAAGTTTATACAATTAATATATAGATACTTTTTACAAGAGTCTATTAATTAAATGTTTAAACAAAGGTATTTATAATCTGCTGGTACTTTACCTATAAAGGAGCATTTTTACGGGGTGCTGACACAGGCAAAATGGTTAGTCGATTGCATTAACAATACATTAACCCCTTAATAAATATATCGGTGAGCAATAGCTTTTTGGTGCGAATCTCCTCGAGGTGTTCTTTTGGTGGAAAGCTTTTTTTCTTTTGCGAGATAGCTCCTACCCTGATGCCGTGCATGGCATCCAAAAGGAGATCTACAATTTCTTCTGAATTTTCAATGGGTTTTATAGTACCTCTTTCAATTTCAACCTTAATAGCATTATTCAACAAGGTAAGCTCTGCTTTATGCACTTGTTCAACAATTTCCCAAATCGTATCCGGCAAATTTTGCTCATTCAGCCTAAAAAAATCAAAAAAATTATAATTGCTCACTATAAAATCATGATGAGTATTGATCTGGAAAACAAAGGCCTCCTTTAAATTACTAAAAGAATCTATTTTATCCTCCAGCAGCTTTAAATAATCATTGGCCAGTTTACGCATTACAGCTATGTATAACTGGCTTTTATCGGGGAAGTAATAGTATAGCAAAGCTTTTGACATAGAAAGATCCCCGGCGATCTCGTTCATCGTGGTTTTTGAATAACCATAATGCAAAAAACGCTCATATGAGGCTTCTAATATTCTTTCCCTTTTTATATCCTGATGGTCATTCACTGCAGCCATTTGTTATATAAATTATATAATTTGTTGTCAGCAAACTAAATTCCTGACTTTTTAAACAAATCTATCAAAAAATCTATACATATGTATATTACCCCCCATTTCGTTACACTTTACCAAAACAATTTTACATTCGTAGTATTTAACTAATGTTGATTAATACAAATACCATGAATATTGAAAACAGGTTACCCCCTGATCTGCTTGAATTTTCCCGGCAAATTCCATCCATAGTATGGAACCTCCTGATAGCCTTGATAGCTATCCTGGTGGGGATTATCATAAAGTATGTAGTTACCGGTCTGTTTAAGTTTTATGCTAAGAAAGAGGAATCCTACTCATTCTTCAGATCGGTGTTAGTCAATTTAGGTAGTGCCATAACTTACTTTATCCCGCTATTTTTGCTAAATCTTTTCATTCCTGTTATGAGGATGGACAAGGTTTACGTTACGCCACTTGATAAAACAATTGAAATTTTGCTTACTATATCTTTTGCAGGCATCCTTGTGCGTGCTATCCGAATCCTGGAAGACTACATCTATCACACCTACGATCTTAATAAAGCTGATAACCTGGTGGAGCGGAAAGTGCGCACGCAAATTCAGTTTATCCGTAAGTTTTTGGTGGTGGTTATTGTATTCGTAACAATAGCCATCATCCTGCTTAGTTTTGAAAGCATGCGTAAAATTGGTACAGGCTTATTAACGGGTGTGGGGATTGGTGGTATTATTGTAGGTTTCGCGGCACAAAACTCATTGGGAAATCTACTGGCAGGTTTCCAGATAGCGTTTACACAACCAATCCGGATTGATGATGTTTTGGTGGTGGAAGGCGAATGGGGACGTGTAGAGGAGATAACCTTAACTTACGTGGTACTGAATATATGGGATAAACGCAGGCTGATTCTCCCGATCAACTATTTTATCACAAAACCTTTTCAAAACTGGACCAGATCCACATCCGAGATATTGGGAACAGTATTTTTATACGTTGACTACACTATTCCGCTTGAAGCTATCCGTAAAGAGTTTAATCGTTTAATCGAACTTTCGCCGCTTTGGGACAAAAAAGTCAAGGTAATACAGGTAACCGATACTAAAGAAAACACTATTGAAGTACGTGTGCTGATGAGTGCACGCAATTCGTCCGAAGCGTTTGATCTGCGCTGCTACATCAGGGAGAACCTGGTAACTTTTATCCAGCAGAATTATCCCGATAGTTTACCCAGGATTCGTACACAAGTAAGTAACCTCGAAAAATACATACTGCCCAAAACTGGTAATTAGGCTGCTTTAGACAGTTCAATTCCGCTGCCAATTACAAGTGCATCTTCAATAGCGCCTACAATTGGATCAATAACGTGACTGGTTTTAACTGTGCCCTTACGCAAAAAGTAACTACCAAATGTGGAAGCAAAAGCCGCCGCCCCGCCAATTAAAGCGCCTATAGCAGCCTTATCACCCGTTGCCTTATAAACGCATGCACCGGCGAGCGCACCCGAAAGCATCCTGAAGCCAAGTGAAGTGGGCTTAATGCGGTTTGGTGCAGAGGATAGCTTATCGCCAATTATTTCACCTACGGCTAAAATCTTCAATGCGAGCGCCACGTTTTTAGATTGCATGAAGCGCAAAGATGAGTGATCTGGCTTTTTTAACTGATGATGACTTAATATATGGCTGGCAATAAGCGGTGCAGATGTTGAGCGCATACCGGCTAAGGCACCAAGACCGACAACCTGCCAAAAGGGATGGGATATCTTGAGTTCCATATTGATTTTGATATTTGTTGTACGTATAAAACCATACACATCTCATTATGTTCTAATTAAAAACCATAAATCAGTAAGTAAAATTATAATATTATCACCTATAACATCAACATTTAAATTATAGCCGGTCTTATAAACAAAATAGCCGCATACTTTTCAGTGTGCGGCTATTTGTTGTTTATAATTTAGTGTATTAAACAGTTTCGGCTTCTAATACTGCTACATGTTTCTTTTCTTTTTTACCAAAAAGTCTTGCCTTGAGGTTGTAACGAATAAGGTACATACAAGGTACCAGGATCAATGTAATAATGGTTGCAAAGCCTAAACCGAATATCATTGTCCACGCCAAAGGCCCCCAAAAAGCAACATTATCACCACCGAAATGGATGTGTGGTTTAAAGTGGGTAAATAAACCTACAAAATCGATATTAAAGCCAACTGCCAAAGGTATTAAACCCAATATGGCGGCGGTGGCGGTTAATAATACCGGCGTCATACGGGTATGTCCGGCTTCAACAACGGCATCGTGTACATTTGCACCCTGCTCTATCAGCATGTCAGTAAATTCAACCAGCAAGATTCCGTTTCGTACAACCACACCGGCAAGTGCTATGATACCAATACCAGTCATTACAATAGACATAGTCATGTGGAATATAGTTACCCCCAGCAGTACTCCAATGATACTAAAGAAGATTTCGCTGATGATGATAAATGTTTTACCAATAGAGTTAAACTGGATCATTAAAATAACCAATATCAAACCAAATGATACGCCAAGTGCAGATAACAGAAAGGTCATTGCTTCCATTTGGTCTTCCTGTCCACCACCCATTCTTATAGATACATTATCGGGCGCTTTAAAGTTGTTGATAGCCAGTTTAATGTTTGCGTTAACATCATTGGCATTAAATGGCTTGATAACGTTTGACCCTAATGTAAGCACCCGCCTTTGCTGCTTACGTTTTATGTTGCTATAGGTTGTGGTATAACGCACATCAGTAAATGCAGAAATTGGCACCTGGCGGATAGCACCGCCTGTTGCCATGTCACGATAGGTAACCTTAAGATTTTTAAGGGCGTCGATATCGCCTCGCTGGCTTTGCAATGCACGTACTTTTATCTGGTAATCATCTTCCTTCGTATTCCTAAAATCAGCGGCTTTGGCACCTAATATTGCGGTAGCCAAATTTTGGGTAATGGTACCAGAAGATATACCTTCCCGGTTAGCACGCTCACGGTCAACATCAAAAACAATGGTAGGCTTGTCACTTTGTACATCGGCAGTTAAATTCTCAATACCAGCGATATTTTGCTTAACTAAATAGTTTTTTAAACGATTGCCTGTTTTAACTAATGAATCAATGTTATCACCAATTATTTCAATACTAATATCCTTTTGTACAGGCGGACCGCTATTTTCCTGTGTTACCGATATTTTAGCCCCAGGCACACCCTGAACTGCTTCTCGGATCCTTTTCAAAATTACTTTGGTATCTTTGCCATTACGTTTGCCAAATTCAACAAATGCAACCGTTACCTTACCTTTGTTTTCATAATCACCCTGATCCTCATCTGAAGGATCGGCAACCCCTTTGGTAACGTTTGAAATAACCGATGATACAATATCCTTATCCGGCTCAACTACCTCGGCAACACGTTTCTCCAGTTTCCTGGTTACTTCGTTTGTATAAGTCTGGTCGGTACCTATCGGCATGGTAATGTACACATACGCAAAGTTAGGGTCGCCAGATGGGAAAAACTCGGGTGTTTTACCAATCAGGTTCATTAAAACTATGGCAAACACAAATAAACCCATAGTACCAAATAACATGGTTTTAGGAAAGTGCACAGCTTTTTCAAGCCATTTGGCATACCATTGCTGAAAACGCGGCCAGGCATTTTTCTGGAACCTGTCAATAATCTTTAATAATACAAAGTGGTTTAAAAGATACAGCGCTATCATCAGCACCATAAAATTACCTATTCCAAAGTTTATCAGGTAACCAACAACTGTGGCAATAAGCATGTATATCATTGCCCGCTTTACCTTGCGATCAAATTTGGGGTGATCATGCTCTCCGTCAAAATGAGGTTTCATAAAATCAACCGCGAAAACCGGGTTAATAATATAAGCCACCACCAACGAAGCCAATAAGGTTATAATTAATGTAATAGGTAAAAAGAACATAAAATGCCCTATCAAACTATTCCAGAATGCCAACGGTACAAATGGTGCAAGAGTGGTCATGGTACCCGAGAACACCGGTAAAAACACCTCGCCGGCAGCAATTTTAGCCGCCTGCTTAATAGGTACTTTTCCATTGGCAAATATGCGGTGGGTATTTTCAATAACCACAATGGCGTCATCCACCACAATACCCAAGGCCAGCAGGAACGAGAACAGCACAATCATATTCAATGTAAAGCCTATCCATGGCATTATAAGGAAAGCTATAAAGCACGACAATGGCACCGATAATGCTACAAATATGGCATTGGTAGTACCCATAAAAAACATCAGAATAACAGTTACAAGTATAAAACCAATTACAATGGTGTTTATGAGGTCATTAAGTGTTGTACGGGTTTTGTCAGATTGATCGCCGGTTACGGTTATATCTAACCCCTTAGGGAAAACAGTTTTTTGCTTTTGTTTAATAAGTTCATTTATCTTATCTGATGCCTGAATCAGGTTTTCTCCCGCCCTTTTGCTTACGTTTAATGTAATTACATTTTTAAAGTTGGGATTATCATTGGTTTTTAAGCGGGCGAAACTCTCCTGCTCTAAAAACGAATCCTTAATCTCGGCAATATCGCGTAAATAAACTGCCTGCCCTTTAGGATTTCGGATAGCCATAGCCGCCACCTGGTCGGCATTCTTAAAATCCTGTTTAATGTCAATACTGCGGCGTACACCATCAGTTGTAACATTACCTACCGAAGCCAGGATGTTTTCGTTCCCGATAGCCTGTGTAATATCACTAAAGCTGATCTGTGCAGCCGTCATCTTATCCATATCCACATTAACCTGAATCTCGGGCGTTAAGGCCCCTACTTCATCAACCTTCGAAATTTCCTTGTAACTTTCAATCTCGTCTTTTAGGTTATCCGCGTATTCCTTTAATTTCTTCAAGTCATAGTTACCTGATATATTGATATAAAGGATCGGAAGATCGGCAACATTAATGTCACTTATGGTTGATTCTTTAAGGTTGTCATCATTTTGCGGCAAATCTGGCTTTGCTTTATCAACGGCCTCTTTAACATCAATCTTGGCATCTCTAATGTCAACATTTGCATTAAACTCAGCAGTTATTAAAGATATATTTTGAGCAGAATTTGATGTTACCTTTTTAAGCCCCTTTAATGATTTTAATTTTTTCTCAATCTGGCGTGTTACCAGGTTTTCTACGTTTTGAGGGGACTGCCCTATAAATGCGGTTGAAACAAACACCTTCGATTGCGCTATATCCGGAAAGTTTTCTTTTGGTAAGTTGTTATAACTAACCAAACCCAATACCGTAACCAAAAATATGAGAACATATATGGCTGTTTTATTATCTATGGCCCAACTTGAGGGCCCAAATTCTTTATTCAGATCTTTCATAATTAATAGATCAAGTGTTTAATAAATTAATTAGCTGACTCTAAAACCTTAATTTTATCACCATCCTCAATTTCGGTAGCGCCTTCGGTAACCAACATATCACCGGCGCCTAATCCTGACAATATTTCTGTTTGACCACCATAAGTGGCCCCCGATTTAACATTTACTTTTTTAGCAATGCCATTTTGATTAAGGAAAACATAGTCGCCTGATTCTGATTTTTGGATCGCTTTTACAGGTACTGCTATAGTATTTGCTTTAGTGTAATTAGCTATTTGTATAATGGCCGTCATGTTAGGGCGTAAAGTTTTACGTACCGGTAGTTTAATTTCTACAGCAAAGCTACGGGATGTTGGGTCAATTACCTTGGCTGCAAATGTTACTTTGGTAGTCAATGAATCCTTTGCATCTGGTACTAAAATTTTCACCTCATTACCTGTATTTACGCTACCCGAATATGATTCGGGTACATCGGCCTTAACTTTTAAAACATCGGCGTTAACAATTCGGATACCAGTTTGGCCCGGTGAAGCAGCCTGGCCAAGTTTAAGGTCCATCTGATCAACGGTGCCGCTTATTGGTGAAACTATACGGTACTGGCTGGCTTGTCGGCGTAAACCTGCTAATGCTTTTTTACTGCTTTGCAAAGTTGTTTGAGCCTGCAAAAACTGAACCTCGGTGCCAATTTTTTGATCCCACAGATTTTTTTGACGATTATATAATGTTTCATTTAAACTAACCTGCGCTTCGTTTTGCGCTATGCTTTGTTGCAAAACACTGTTATCTAATTGTGCCAAAGTCTGCCCTTTACTTACATGATCGCCAGGTTTTACATATAAACCTGTAATGATAGCAGATGCCTGCGGATAAGCAACTACGTTATCYTGTGCATCAATTTTACCCTGCACCTGCACATAATTGGTAAACGTACCCGATTTTAAAACAACAGTGCTTACATCCGTAGTTTTAGCCGAATCTGTTGTGCCAACTTCAGCTTGTAGCTTAGTGATCTGTGCATTTAAGTCGGCCTGTTGCTTTTTGAGGTCAGCAAGCTCCGTTTTCTTATCTTTCGGTTTATTTGTGCAAGCTGCTGCCAGAAGAACCAAAACCGGTATGTATAATATTTTTTTCATGTCGTTATTTTATAGTGAGTTTAGTTTTTGTTTTATTGAATTCGTCCGTAAGCTTTATCAAGATCAACTTTACTTACAAGAGCATCGTAAAGCCCTTGTATATATTTGTTATCAGCATCATCAAGTGCAGTTTGGGCTTGCGTAACTTCAATACTTGACCCTACCCCCTGTTGGTATTTAATTTTTGCTACTCTTAAAACTTCCTGAGCAAGTAACTGGTTATTTTTTTGGGTTTGAAGAGTTTGCAATCCATTAACAAAAGTAATATTGGCTTTGTTGGCCTGTAACTTTAATCCGTTTTTTGCATTTTCTAAATCGTTTTGCGATTTTATTACAGCAATTTTGGATTGCTTAACCTGGTTAAGGCGCTGCCAACCATTAAATATCGGAACATTCAGTGTAAGTCCCACATAGCTCGATGGAAAGTTGGTTTTATATAAATTACTAAAACTATTATTTTGATATGATGATGTATAACTCATATTAGCCTTAAGTGTTGGTAAATATTGTGATTGCTGACGCTTAAGATCAAGGCGTTTTAAACCGAGTGTTGTTTCGGCCAAATTGTATTCAATCCTGTTATGATAAAATGAAGTATCAACAGCAAGATCTGGTGCAACTTCCAGTTTAACATCTTCGAGTTTATCTTTAAGCGTAAGTGGGTTTTCAATTGGCATACCCATCTGAAATTTTAATAACTGATAATTTAAGGCCAATAAACGGATAGTATTTTCCCGGTTTGTAACCAGGTTATTGTATTGAACAGTTATACGGTCAACATCAATCTTTTCAACCGTACCTTGTTTGTTCCCTGCTACAGTTTCATCTAACTGCTGTTTTAATTGCTTAATGTTTGCATCCAAAAGTCGAAGTTGCTCATTACTTACCAAAACCTGGTAATATGCTTTGGTAACGTTTACATTAGCTTCAATCTTTGAACGCTTATAGTTTCGTTCAGAAAGTTCACGATAGGTTTTTGATGCTTTTAGTCCTACAAGGTAACTACCGTCAAATAATATTTGGTCGGCAGTTAATCCTAAGCTCGATTGATATTTTACGCCAAACTGCACCGGAATAAAAGTACCAGCAGGCGCTCCAAAAAACTGACCAGGCAATAAAGTGGTAGGTATTTTTAAATAGTCCTGAAACGATGCTGTTCCGCTAATTTGTGGTAAACCAATCCCTGTTGTTTCTTTAACTTTAAAAATAGCACTTTTAACATCCAATCCTGCATTCACAACCGAATCCTGGTGCTCATAAGCATAATTAACGCACTCCTGTACACTAAAATTAAAAGTTTGATTATTAGGTGGCGTTTCCTGGGCATAGCTTTTTAAAGCTATGGCACAAAAAAATGTTGCCGTAAAAAGTAAATATTTCATTGTATAATATAGTTGTTGGTGATTTTTCATTAATTAGCTGCTTACAATTCAAATATCCCCGTAGTTAATGACAACCTTATGTCAGCAGTGTTTTATTCTTCTTTTATATTTTTATACTGATTTAAAAGCTTGTAACCCTTTAGTGTGCAAATGCCATAATTAAAATGATCTAAAAACTGTACCTGTACCTTCCACGTATTAAACTCCGCTATCGGGAAAATGGTTGTGTTGAATCCAAGTTCCACGGTGTTTACCCTCATGCGGGCAACTATCTTTACGTCAATTTCGGGCCTTATGTAACCCTGCTTAATACCTTTTGTTAATAATTCCTCCAGTGTACTAATCAAAACCTCATTTTTAAACTGTTGAAAAACCTTCCAGGCATCAGGATGATACTTTTGCATATCATGGATAACTATTGGGTTGATGCGCGAAAACATATCCTCCGAGCATTTAGTCATGTTGATCATCTCTTCTATCACATTAGACGATTTATTGATGAACTCAATCATTTGCTCCTCATCCTCTTTCAGCTTCTTTTTTACCAGTGCTGTTACCAATTCGTTTTTATCCTTAAAAAACTGGTATATGGTTTTTTTCGACATACCCAGGTGTTTGGCTATATCATCCATAGTGACGCTTTTGATGCCTGCCTTTAAAAACAGCTCTTCGCCTCCCTCAATTATTCTTTCTGTTTGACTCATTGACTTTCTGAGTCAAAACTAAKGAAACATTTTTTGATTTCAAAGTTTCCATCGGAAATTACATTTTTAAGACAAAAGCCCTTGGATGTGCAGATTTCAAATTCCAGATGTGCAGATTAGTTCATATAATTTGATTTTTTTTAAATAACCATTCATCCTCTGGAAATTGGACATCTGATCTCAATTAATTTGCATATCGAAAATCTCTCATCTGCACATTTGAAATCTGCATATCTGTCATCTGCATATCTGCACATCTAAATTCCTATCTTTGCAAAAATTATTTTTTATATGACCCTTACTCCACTTTCAGCAATCTCGCCAATTGATGGCCGCTATAGAAACACCACTGCTGAACTTGCCAACTACTTTTCTGAATATGCCCTAATCAAGTACCGTGTATTTGTTGAGATAGAATATTTTATCGCATTGGTTAAATATCCATTGCCTCAGTTACAACAGTTTGATGCCAGTCTATCAGAAAAGTTACGCGACATTTACAGAAATTTCACCGAGGCGGATGCTGAGAGCATAAAAGAGATTGAGAAGATTACTAACCATGATGTTAAAGCTGTGGAGTATTTTATCAAAAAAGAGTTTGATAAAATAGGTGGACTGGATGCATTTAAAGAGTTTATCCACTTTGGATTAACCTCGCAGGATATAAACAATACAGCCATTCCTTATACTTTTAAACTTGCAATAAACAACAGCTACTACCCTGCTATCAGCCAATTAGTTGATACATTAAAAGGTTATGCGGCCGATTGGAAAGAGGTTCCGTTACTGGCGCATACGCACGGGCAACCGGCCTCGCCAACACGCCTGGGCAAAGAAATTGAAGTTTTTATTGAACGCCTGGAAGGACAGCTTGAAATTTTGAACGCCGTTAAATATTCGGCCAAATTTGGCGGGGCTACCGGCAACTTTAACGCCCACCATATTGCATATCCGGGTATAGACTGGAAAGCTTTTGGAAATCATTTCGTGAACAATGTTTTAGGTTTAAGCCGCTCACAATTTACTACGCAGATTGAGCATTACGATAATTTTGCCGCCCAGTGTGATGCTTTAAAAAGGATCAACAATATCCTGATTGATCTGGACCGCGATATGTGGACCTACATATCCATGAACTATTTTAAGCAAAAGATAAAAGCAGGCGAAATCGGTTCGTCGGCTATGCCACACAAAGTTAACCCTATTGATTTTGAGAACTCGGAAGGTAACCTGGGCATTGCAAATGCACTGTTTGAACACCTGGCTGCCAAACTGCCAATATCGAGATTACAGCGCGATTTAACTGATTCGACAGTATTGCGTAACATAGGCGTACCGGTAGCACATACCCTTATCGCTATAAAATCGAGCGTTAAAGGTTTAAACAAGCTATTACTTAACCAGAACGCCATCACCGCCGACCTGGAAGCCAATTGGCCGGTAGTTGCCGAAGCTATCCAAACCATATTAAGGCGCGAAGGTTACGCCAACCCATATGAGGCATTAAAAGACCTTACCCGCACCAACCAGCAAATAAACGCACAAACTATTGCAGAGTTTGTGGATGGATTGGATGTGAGCGATAGCGTTAAAAATGAGTTAAAACAAATTACGCCGCTGAATTATACGGGAATTTGATCTGCAGATTTCAAATGTGCAGACATGCAGATGGGTAATTTTCATAAGTTACCCATTTAAATCATCTGCAGATTTGAAATCTACACATCTGAAATCATCATATCCCCGTCATAACAATTTTAGTATTGTATTTAAATCAAAAAGGTGATTAAATTTGTTTAATTAATCTAAATAGAATTTTCGATGAATATCAACGTATATACCGAATCAACGCCAAACCCGGCAACAATGAAGTTCATTGTGAACAAGTTGCTGATTAATGGCAGTGCCGATTTTGCTACAAAAGAAAGTGCCGAAAAATCACCTTTTGCTAAGGAGTTGTATAAATTTTCTTTTGTAAATGGTGTTTTCTTTGCAAGTAACTTTGTTACCATTACCAAAACTGATGGTAGCGACTGGGCCGATGTTGAACCGATAATGAAGGAGTTTGTAAAGGGTGCGGTTGAATCGGAACTTAAGATACAGTTAGACGAGCAATCCGAAGAAACAAATTTTGAAGGCTCCGAAACAGAAGTTAAAATCCAGCAGATCTTACATGATTACGTTCGCCCGGCTGTTGAGCAGGATGGCGGTGCTATCTCTTATCGTTCATTTAACGAAGGTGTGGTAACTGTTGAGCTGCGTGGTTCATGCAGTGGTTGCCCGTCATCAACTATAACACTTAAAGCCGGTATCGAAAATCTGCTTAAACGTATGGTGCCCGAAGTTACCGAAGTGGTATCAGAAGCATTATAAAATACACACACGAATTGCGCTAATTGATTCGAATTTCACGAATTGATTAAACGTACAAATGGCACCAATTTATTCGGACACAGTTCAGCTGTGTCCGAATAAATTGGTGCCATTTACATTTGTGAGAATTCGCTCTTATTTGTGCAATTCGTGTGTATGAAATTCATGTTTACTTAAAGTATTTTTGTATCGTGGTTAGCATCTCTCCTGTTATCTTTCCGTTTGTTGCCAATAATTCCCTTGTCTCCAGTACTTCGCTTCCTCCTTTAAAATTTACTACTTCGCCACCTGCCTGTTTTACAATTACTATACCCGCGGCCACATCCCAGGCATTCAAATTATATTCGTAAAAAGCATCAAACCTACCGCAGGCAGTGTAGACCAGGTCGACAGCTGCCGAGCCTATGCGTCTTAGTCCATGGCTGCTTTTCATGAGTTCGGCAAATAATTCAATGTAAGCAGCCTGTTTAGTAAAATCATAGTAAGGGAAGCCGGTTGCCAGTAAACTGGTACCTATGGTTGAGTTTTTACTTACGCTGATCTCTTTACCATTTAAATAAGCGGGGGCATCTTTCCAGGCATAAAAGCACTCATCCTGGTTTATTTCATATACTACCCCTAACACCAATTCGTCATATTCCTTTAAAGCTATACTTACCGAAAACGCGGGTAATCCATGTATAAAATTGGTGGTTCCATCCAACGGATCAATTATCCAGTTATAACGTTCGCCAACAATGGTTGTGGTTTTTTCTTCAGTAATAAAGCCAGATCCGGGCAAAATCTTCCTCAAGCC